>JALSPE010000088.1 GCA_026986085.1 Campylobacteraceae bacterium
GCTACATATATAACCTTTGCTTTAGTAAAAATTTTTGCTAATCTTGCATATAAACCTGCATTTGCAGAACTTGCAACAATTAAATCAATTCTATTTTTTTTAATAAATTTTATTAATTTATATAAATAAAGAAGTGAGAATCTACTTTCTATTTTTTTATCTATAAGAGCGTCTAAAAAATTAGAATTATCAACTAGCCATCCACTCTTATTTGTTGCCAAATAGGTATCAAAATACTCTTTTGTAATATCAAGTTGTTCTTTAACCCACTTTTGAGCACCACCATTTTCTGATTTGGTTACAATAAATAGTATTTTTCTCTTCAAATCTAACTCTCTTTTAATAGTTTATTCCACTCTTTTGTTATATTTTTTATAGTTAATGGCTCTAATCTTTTGTAAGATTTAGATATATACTCCTCTCTTAATTTTGCATTATTTTTAATTAAATTTATAGCCTTTTTTAAAGAGTTTAAGTTACCAACTGGAGTTAAAACTCCATACTCTGCAACTTCAATATCTTCTAAATTTTTATATTCAGTATTTGGAGCTAAAATCTCTCTAGGTCCACTTAAGCAATCTGTTGAGATAACTGGTAATTTACAAGCTAAGGCTTCTATTAATACATTTGGAAAACCCTCATAGTTTGAGGCAAAAACAAAAGCATCAGCTTTATCTAAAAATTTATATGGATTCTCTTCTCTTCCTAGCAGGAATACTCTATCTTCTATAGATAGGCTCTTAATTTTCTCTTCTAACTCATATTTTAACTCTCCATCTCCAATGATCCATAAATCAACATCTATATCTTTTATAGCATCTATTATTAAGGAGTGGTTTTTTTCTTTAACTAATCTTCCAATCGTTATAAGTGTAAATCTCTTTTTGAGCAAATCTATTTTTTCACTTTTAAGGGCATTAATTTTTTCAATATCTATTGGATTGTAGATAACTTTAATATTTTTAATTTTGTAATTTCTTTCTAAATCTAAAGCACTTCCTTTTGAGTTAGCTGTAGCAATATTGGCAAATCTATATAACGATACTAATTTTTTATTTATAAATGAGTTTAAATTTTTATCTCCATAAACAAAAGAGAAATAGCTTCTTTCACTAATTATTGTTTTTGCTTTAGAACCAAAAAATTTTGCTATTATATTAACATAGTTTGATCTTGTTAAAAAAGATAGAGAGATTTTAATATTTTTATCTTTTAAAATCTTTTTATATTTAAAGGCAAATATGGGTAACATTAAAAGTTTTTTAACTCCACTTCTATTTATATTAGAGTTTGACAAATATATAACTTCTACATCTTTTGGAATATCATAAAAGATATCTCTTTCTAATAAAACTAGTGTAATATTAAACTCTTTTAACTCTCTTAAAAGTATAGATACAACTCTTTCTGCCCCACCTGAACCAAAAGAGTTTATTAGTATTGCTAAATTCTTTTTCATTATTTATCCATATATCTTTTATACCAAAGTTGAAACACCAAGATAAACCATAACTTATTTATATTTACAATACCATCTTTTTTTAATTTATTATACTCTTTTTGTATATAGTCATAATTTAGAAGATTGTGTTTTTTTATACTCTCCTCTTTGAAATTCTCTTCAAAAAGAGTTTTTAAATCACTACTAAACCACTCAAACATTGGTATTCCAAAGCCCATTTTTGGTCTATCTATCATCTTTTTTGGAATATATCTCTCCAAAACTCTCTTAAGCAAATACTTGCTTGTTCCATCTTTATACTTTAGTTCAAATGGAACTTGTGCCATAAACTCGGCAATTCTGTGATCAAGCAAAGGCTCTCTACCCTCTATAGATTGGCTCATTGTAGCTCTATCAACTTTCGTTAAGATATCATCTACCATATATCTATGGTAATCCCAAAGCATCATTCCTTGCATTGGATGCTCTCTCTCACCCAATTTAAAGCTATCCTCATTAATATCTTTTACAAAACCTAAGAGCTCTTTTATCTCATAATTTTTAGAGTTTTGAATTAGCTTTTCATAAATAGATTGCCAATTATCATCTTTTAACATCTCATTTAATTGATTAAATTTATGCTCGATATTTTTAACTTTTATAAATTTAGATGCTACATTTACACCAATTAAATCCATCATAAAAGCAATTAATTTACGAATAGGTTTAGGAAGAGATAGAATCTTTTTACCTATTGCGTATGTGTGCCAATATCTCTCGTAACCACAAAATATCTCATCTCCACCATCAGCACTTAATACTACTTTCATACCTGCATCTTTTGCAATTTTTGATACTAAAGTAGTAGGTATTCCACTACTATCACCAAATGGCTCATCATAAATATCTACAAAACTCTTAAGTATCTCTTTAGCTTGAGATGCATCTAAATACTCTTGAGTATGTGTTGTTCCAATATAATTAGCTACCTCTTTTGCATATGTAGCTTCATTATATTTTGCCTCTTTAAAGCCAATTGTAAATGTATGAATATTTCCATGATGTTTTTGTAAAATTGCAGCAACAATAGAGCTATCAACTCCTCCGCTTAAAAATACGCCAACAGGAACATCTGCAACCATTCTAAGCTTAAAAGCATCTATTAAAAGCTCTTCTAATTCATCAACTAATTCATCTTCACTTTTTTTAAATTTAGGTAACTCAAAAAATGGTTTTATAGACCAATACTCTTGAATTTTTAAATCCCTCTTTGCAATATCAAATACTCCATAGTGTCCAGCTGGAAATTTATAACAATTTTCAAA
>JALSPE010000089.1 GCA_026986085.1 Campylobacteraceae bacterium
AAAGAGCCGATACTACTTCATGATAAAGATAACTCTATAGCCAAATTAGAAATAGATGGATATTTTAAAGTTCACATATATGAACTTAAAACTTTTTTAAACTCTATATTAGATAGAGTTGTAAAAGAGGATTATAAAGATATAGTCGAGTCAATTTTGCAAGATAACTTAGTAGATATTCTATTAAAAAGAAACTCATCTCTATACGCTTTAGGTGCTAAAAAAGAGGAGTTTAGCTCTTTTTTGACTCTTGGTTTTCAAAAAATATTCAATAATCATGGATTAATTTTAGATTCTATTGTGGTTGAGAATTTAGATGTAGAGCAAGAGTTGCCAGAATATACAGGCTTAGAGAGTGATATGGTTGAGATAGATAAACCAATATACTATATTATAAAAGATTCAAATCCAGATGGACCATATACTAAGAGTGAAATTATAGATTTTATAAAGAGTGAAAAATTAATTGCAGCAAGTTATATCTGGTATGATGGGTTAGAAAGTTGGATTAGAGTTAAAGATATATTTAATTTAGAAGATTTGTAATAATATGAACCATTATTTATTTAAAATAAGATATATTTATAGCATAATATTTTAACTTTCGCACCTAATTTTAACTAAAATTTTAAAGTAAACAGTGCTATTACCACATCTGATGAAAAATTGTCATATTTTTTGATAAGAACTATTTGTTTTTTAAATTCTTATAAATAGGCTATTTGAAAATTTCAATATATAATATCAAGAGCTATGATAACTTTTAATAATTTAAGAGCAAAAGTTAAATTATTATGCTAAGTAATAAAATGAATTCAAAACAATACGGACACGCGAATTCATTCGCGTCTATTTGAGATAAAAAGTTAATTTTAGGCTATTGCCTCGAATAAATTCAAGGGTCCAAAAAATATGAGTAATAAATTTTACTTTATAAGCTACAACTTACTAGTATTATAAAGTAATAATTATTTAAGTTCTAAAGTTAAGATGTTTTAATTATAACTTCTCTTTAGCGTTGCTTAAAGTTGTTTGTGGACCTAAAAGCTCTGGGTCATCTTCGTTACTATCTAAACTAAATGGTTCTGGTTTTAAGTTATATTTATCTCTAGCTTTGCTACTTTTTTCAACAACTTTACTCTCTTTAACTGGAATTATAATCTCTGTTGATGTGTCTTCTACAGGAGTTGGTGCTATCTCTTCAACAACTGTGATATTCTCTTCAGCTTGATTATTTGCCTTTGGTTTTGGAGAATTTGCTGCGCTACAACCTGAAACTATAAGAGCTATCAAAGTTAATAGTGCTACTTTAAAATACATATACTGCCCCTTTAAAATAATTTAATTAGATTTTACTTGAGTTTTGTTAAAATTTTGATAAAATCTCTAAAAAATTAGGTATAGATTATGAAAATAGTAGTAAATGGTAAAGAGTTAGAATTTAATAACGAGATAACAATTGAACAGTTATTAGTTAATTTAGAGATAGAAGATAAAGTGATGGCAGTAGCTGTAAATATGGAGATAGTTAAAAAAGATAATTGGAGTAGTCGTATAATAAAAGAAGATGATAAAATAGAGCTTTTACACTTTGTTGGTGGTGGATGATTCACAGTAAATTTAGGGTATAATTTTGGGTCATTAGCTGGTGCGGTAATAAATTCAAAATTGGATATAAAATGGTAATAGAGTTAATAGTAGTTGGTCTATTTATTGGAACAATATCAGGTTTTTTTGGTGTTGGTGGGGGAATGTTACTGATTCCTGTGCTTTTAACACTGGGTTTTGGTATAAAAGAGTCTATTGCTATGAGTGTTGTGCAAATGGTTTTTAGCTCTGTATTTGGCTCATATACAAATTACAAAAAGGGAAAACTTGTAATTAATGAGGGTATATGGGTAGGTATTGGTGGTATAATTGGTGGAGTTATTGGCTCAAAATTTACCGACCTTTTACCAGAAGATATATTAGAGTATATATTTTTAGCCCTTGTAGTTTTTGCTTTTATTAGAGTAGCAAGCTCTAAAAAGCCAGAAGATGGGCAAGAAGAGGGAAGCTTTAATAAGGTTACACTATTTGTTATTGGTGTTATTATTGGAACAATAGCTATGATGCTAGGCGTTGGTGGCTCAGTTATGCTAACACCTGTTTTAATTGGTTTTTTACACTTTCCAAGCAAAAAGGCAGCTACTGCTGGACTATTTTTTGTAGTATTTTCATCAATTTCAGGTTTAATATATAAATTAGCTGCTGGAACATTTACATCTTTAAACTTAGATTTGACATATGCTCTCTCTATCGGTGTAGCATCAGTAGCTGGAGTTATTTTAGGAATCAAGTTAAAAGATATAGTTCACGATAATAGACATAAGCAGTTTTTGCTAATTATGTATATAGTGATTATTCTATTAACAGTTAAAAAGATTTGGTTTAGTTAAAATGGGCTCGAGAAAGGCTACATTGAAATGTATATTTAATTTTAATATATTTTGTGTAGCTAAACAAGTTTTACTTATTTTTTATCTAATTAAAATGAAGAGAGGTGTTAATTTTGTTATAAATTTGCTTAGTTTGCTAATGTTAATAAACTTTATGCGAGGTTAAAACCTCGCGTCCAAAAACCCAAGAGCGCAAAGCGCGAGAGCCCTCTGCTGAAGAGAACACATCGTTAGCGTAGTCAAGCGGACTTGTTCGCTTGGCGTCCAATAAAAGAGTTCAAAGTGCTAGAGCGTTCTGTTGAAAAGAACTCG
>JALSPE010000090.1 GCA_026986085.1 Campylobacteraceae bacterium
TCTTTGCCTTTAGATTCACTATCTTTAGCTTTATCTTCTTTATCCTCTTTTGACTCTTTATTTTTCTCTTCATCTTTTTTGGCACTATCTTTAGAGTTATCAACTTTACAATACTCATCACCTAGTGAGCAACATCCATCTTCTACTCCACTCTCTAGTAATTTTTTATTGTAATCTTTGTAATTTTGAAGGCTGCTCTTCTCTTCATACTTTAAAGATTCAAATATATCTCTTTTTTTACTATCTTTTGCTAGAGTTTGAGCCTCTTTAATGGCATCTATATTTTTTGATTCTACTGCACAACCAGCTTTATATGCATCTGTTTTTGAATTTTGGGCATCTACTTTAATTGCCTCTAAATCAAACTCAAAAGAGTCTTTAATTGTATCAACCATATCTTGTGGTATAGAGTATTTAGATATAACTGCATCTATTGGGCTAAATGGAGTTTTCTCTTCATTAGTTTCATTTTCACCATCTTCAGTAATTTTAGATAAGTAGTTATATAACTCTTTTGCAAATTGACTGTTTGCTTTTACTTTAGCTAATGCCTCTTTTAACTCTTTATTAATTTCACTAGCTGGTGTCTCCATATGCTCTTTAACATCTTCTGGTAATTTAGTTATTAAATCATGTGTATGCTTACTCTTTTCAAGATGCTCTTTAGCTTTTGTAGTATCTACTATATTAATAGTTTTGTCAAAATCATTTTTTAGCTTCTCTTCCACTTTTTTTAGTGTCTCTTCTATTGTAGTTTCATTTTTATCTGCATCTACTTCTACCTCTTTTGATAGATCTATTTTACTATCTTTTACAACCTCTTTTAGAGCCTCTTTTGTATCTTTAGATATTTCGATTCCATTATCTAAATTAGCATCACTATCAAGAGATTGTAAAAATTGTGCCATTGCTAAAACTTTTACATCATCTGTGCTATTTCTATCTACACCTACTAAATCTTGAGGAAATATATGTTTATCTTTAGGAAGTTTTTTAATTTCGCCCAATTTTACTTGAGCTAATGTAAATTCAACTGGAAGTTTATCACATTCAAAAGTTCCATTTACATCAGTATCTCCCTCCATTTGGCTACTACATTTGTAGTGAACACCTGCAATATAACCATCTATTAATTGTCCTTTTGTTATATTGCTATTTGTTGTTTGTTCTTGATTGTTATTTTGAGTAGTGCTATCTGAATTACTACTATTAGATGATGTTTGAGTATCTCCGCTACATCCATTAAGTGCTGCTGCAACTGCTACTGAAATTAAACCAAATTTAATGAATCTCTTCATTTATGCCCCTTTGTTTGTTTTATTTGTCTGTTTGATTTGTTTTTATTTATCCATATATCCATTTTATGGACATTGGATTATAGCTAAAAATAATTTTTATTATAAGATATATTACAAATTGTTATATTTATTTTATGGGCTTGAATAATTTTTTACTAAGAATTTCTCCTATAATTATACCTATAGTATCGGCAAGAATATCTAATATGGAAAACTCTCTAGTAGGAAGAAAAGCTTGAACTATCTCAATTTGGATACCAAAACTAATTAAAATAATAAATTTTTGAAATGATGTTATATTATTATATGCTAAAGATAGCAAAATATAGAGAGTAGAGAATGCAATAAAGTGATTGGCTTTATCCCAAATATGCTCAGCTACAGGTATAGTGCTACTTGTTGTAGCCAAATATTCAATTGTTATTAATGCAGTAAAAAAGAGAGCTTTAAACACTTAAAAACTCTTCTATTGTTTTAATGTGTTGTTCTATATTTTCAAATCTATGGCTACCACCTTCTTCTAAAATAACTTTTGCATTTGGTAAAAGATTTAAAGCATCTTTATAGTTCAATATATCATCGCCTTTTTGCAACATTAGCAAAAACTCCCCTTTAGGCTCTTTGATAACAAGTTTCTCTAGCATATTCAAGTGATTATCACTCCACTCAAACGAGCTTAAATCGTAATAGTTAGTAGCAAATGGCTTAGCTTCAAGATGCCTTTTTAGTGTAGTTGGCGCCAAAACTGCTGGATTGATAAGAACTGCTTTTAAATTATACTTAGAGGCTAAATATATAGCATAAAACCCACCAAGAGAAGAGCCAATAAGCCTAGGCTTTGGGCAACTTTTTATTAACTCTTCTAGTGTTGAAATTGCAAGTTCTGGCACATAAGAGAGCGATGGGGCAATATAATCTGCTCCTTTAGAGTTAAAATAGTCTCTAAAAATCTGAGCTTTTCCACCTACTCCACTACTTCCAAAACCGTGAATATATATAAGCATCTTCTTGACTCCTTTTTTACCTTATTGGACGCCAAACGAACAAAGTCCGTTTGACTACGCTAACCTCCAATTGGACGTAAAATGAGCAAAGCCCATTTTACTACGCTAACGCTGAGTTCTCTTCAGCAGAGGGCTCTCGCGCTCTTTTTTCTTATTGGACGCCAAATGAGCAAAGCCCATTTGGCTACGCTAACGCTGAGTTCTCTTCAGCAGAGGGCTCTCGCGCTTTGCGCTCTTTCCTGACTGGACGCAAAATGAGCAAAGTCCGTTTGACTACGCTAACCTCCAATTGGACGCCAAATGAGCAAAGCCCATTTGGCTACGCTAACGCTGAGTTCTCTTCAGCAGAGGGCTCTCGCGCTTTGCGCTTTGGGGGGGATAAAATTTTAACCTCACATTAAGTTTAACATTTTATCAAATCTATAATAAATTAAACTCTTTTCAT
>JALSPE010000091.1 GCA_026986085.1 Campylobacteraceae bacterium
TTTGAGCTATCAAATAAAATTAGGCTCATTCCAATTAGAGATACCAAAAACCCAAGCCATACAAATTTGTTTAACTCTTCATCTTTTGTTAAAAAGTGTGCAACAATTGCTGTAAAGATTGGGATTGCTCCCATATATAGCCCTACATTTGCAGCTTGAGTGAATTTAAGAGCAAAATTTTCTAGTATAAAATATACAAATATCCCCAAAAAGCCAAGGAGTGCAAAGTGTAGTTCATCTTTTATAGATTTTATTGTCTTTAGATGGGGATATAGCACTAAAAGCAAAATATAGGCTATAAAGAATCTTAAAATCATATTCTCTATTGGAGAGATATAAGCAAGTAGAGCTTTATTGCTAACAAAAGCTAAGCTCCAAATTGTAATTGTCACAAAGGCAAATATATGACCTAAGAGCTTATAGTTTTTCATTTAAAACCTTTAAAATAGCAAATCTAAGCAATCTGCTTAATATTTAATCTCTTTAAAAACTCTTCGACTACATAAAAAGAACCAAAGAGTAAATAATCTCTATTTTTATCAATTTTACCATCAAAGTAATCATATTTTATATTTAATTCATTTAGGATTGATTCTAATTTATCTAAGCTAATAGCCCTTTTTGTATGAAGCTTAATAATATGCAAGGTATCAATTTTTGGTTTTAGCTCTTTTAAAACCTCTTTTGCATCTTTATCGCTTAGGATATTAAATATTAAATCAACTCTTTTTGGAAGAGAGTTTGCAATAGCTTTTGCTGCTAAAAGGTTATGTCCAACATCTATAGTTATATTATCTTTTAATTTATAAAATCTTCCAAATAACTCTAAGCTTTTTAAATCTTTTACATTATACTCTATATCTAATATATCAAGTGCGTAAGTTGCAGTTGTGAGATTGTCTATTAGGTAGTTTGGATACTCTTTTTTTATCTCTTTTATTTTAGTAAATCTATCATTGCTATAATCTTTTACAAAATATAGAGTGCTTTGCTTTTTTGATGCAATATCTTTTGCTATTTCATAGACTTCTAAATTCTCTTGCTTTGATATAAGAGCCTTTTTTGCCATAGCTTTTAGTTTAGTAGTAGCTACATCTTTTATATTATCTCCTAAAAAATCGCTATGGTCTAAGCCAATTGGGGTAATGATAGTTAGCTCATAATTAGCTACACTTGTTGCATCATACTCTCCTCCAAGTCCAGCTTCTATAACCTGCAAATCTACATTTTCAAACAAAACAAAAGCTAAAAGTGCTTGATACTCAAAATAGCTAAGAGAGTTTGCAAACTCTTTGCCAAGTAGATTATAGAGTCTTTTGTGTGCCTCTTCTAACTCTATCTCTTTTGCAAAGCCTCCATCTATCCAAAATCTCTCTTTAAAATCTAAAATATGAGGAGAGCTAAAGTGTCCAACTCTTAAGCCACTCTTACTTGCTAAATGTGCAATAGCCCTACCCGTAGAGCCTTTGCCGTTTGTGCCAATTAATTGAACTCTTCTTGGGTGCTTAATTTGGTTTTTTATTAATTTATAAGCCTCTACTATACGGTTTGGGTCAAACTGGGTATAATATAGAGGCTTAGATGATAGTATCTCTTCTAAGTTCATTTAGTTGTAGTTTGTAGCATCTTGAATTGGATGATTACTATCAACTGGAACAATATTTATATTTATATCGGTATCTCTAGTTGGCTCAACCCTAAAACCATCTACAACTACAGGTTCTAAGTTATCGCTTTGGTATGTAGTCTCAGATGTATCAATAGTTTTCTCTTCATTTATATCGTAACTACTCATTTGATAATCTGGAGCTTTATTCTCTATTTTGGCGCTAGAGTTATCAAAGTTTATACCTTTTGTTTTATTCATCTCACTCTTATTACTACCAACTTCTCTACTTCTTTTCATTACTGCTACAACAAATTCATCTAGTGCTTTTTGTATTGCTAATCTTCCTGCTTTCTCTTTCTCATATGTGCTAACTAGAGATTGTGGCTTAACAGATACATACTCACTAGTTACTATGTTTTTACTCCAGAAGCCATATTTATCTTTAATGGCAAACTCTATAGCAGCATTTACACTATATCTAATAACATTACCATTATCATCTTTATTTAGTGGCGTTGTATTAATAGTATAACTATTTACCAAAATATAACCCTTTGCCATATCAACATCTTTTGTAATAGTTAAATTTAACCTATTAATTGCCATTCTTGATAATTCATCTTGTAAAAATACCCCAGAGTCTGGATCTTCTGGATCCATTTTAACTTTTGTCAATACTGGTTGGTCAAAAATATCAAATGAGTATTGTGGAACAGGTTTATAGCCACCACATGCTACAAATATTAATGCTAAAACTACCGATACTATATATTTCATAAATAATCCCCCTATTTAACAACAAAGTTTACTAACTTGTTTGGAACAAATATCTCTTTTAGAACCTCTTTACCCTCAAGCCATTTTGATGCAGCTTTTTTTGCTTCTGTTATTATATCATCTTTACCTAAAGAGGCATCTACACTTATTTCGCAACGCTTTTTCCCCATAATTGTTACAGCATATGTAACACTACTTGATACAAATACCTCATCTTTAATCTCTATTTCGCCCTTTAAATTCTCTCTATCAAAGAGAGTTTGACTCATCTCATTTGCGATATGTGGCACAATTGGTTCTAATAGATTTAAAATTATATAGAGCCCCTCACTCCAAACATCTGAATTATCTTGTTTATCAAGTGCATTTAGAGCCTCCATACAAGATGCAATTAGAGTATTATAAGCAAAACCATCGCCTAAAAAGAGTTCATTACCCTTTTTAAGAGCTTCATAAACCTTTTTTCTTGCCTCTTGCTCTTTATCATTTAATCTGCTATGGTCAATCTCTGGTATAGTTTTTGCAGTGGCTTTATCTATCTTAGAGTATAGTTTTCTTAAAAATCTATAAGCCCCCTCTACTTGAGCATCATCCCAGTCTATATCTTTTTGTGGTGGTGCAGCAAATAGTATAAACAATCTTGCAGTATCTGCTCCATACTTATCTATTATATAGCTTGGCTCAATTACATTACCTTTAGATTTACTCATTTTAGAGCCATCTTTATTTACCATCCCTTGAGTAAGCAGCCTCTCAAATGGCTCATCTACATTGCAGTATCCTAAATCTCTTAATACTTTTGTAAAAAATCTTGCATATAGAAGGTGCAGTATTGCATGTTCAATTCCACCAACATATTGATCTACACCCATCCAGTAGTTGCAATCATCAATATCAAGTGGCATCTTTTCCCACTTTTTAGGGTCAAGAGTGTATCTTAATTGATACCAAGAGCTTTGCACAAAAGTATCCATAGTATCGGTCTCACGAATTGCATCTGCTCCACACTTAGGGCATTTGCAATATTTCCAAGTTGGGTGGCTCTCTAATGGATTACCCTCTCCTGTAATCTCTACGCCATCTGGAAGAGTTATAGGTAGATTCTCTTTAGCCTCTGGCACTAATCCGCAGCTTTTGCAATGCACAAATGGAATAGGAGCACCCCAATATCTTTGACGGCTAATTCCCCAGTTTCTAAGTTTATAGTTTGTTTTCCCTTTACCTATGCCTTGGCTTTCAAAGAGTTCGATTATTTTAGCTTTTGCTTTGCTATTTAGCATACCGTCAAACTCATCACTATTAACTAAAACTCCCTCGCCTGTATATGGAAGTTCACCTCCATCTATTACTCTAATAATTGGCAAATTATACTTGGATGCAAATTCAAAATCTCTCTCATCATGTGCTGGAACTGCCATAACAGCCCCTCCACCATATGAAGCCAAAACAAAGTTTGCTGTCCATACAGGCACTTCTTTACCTGTTAGAGGGTGTATTACACTAATGCCTAGTGGATACCCTTCTTTATCACTTTTGGCTCTTTGCACATCTGTTTGGTTTTGCATATGTTTTATTTTAGCAGATATATTAGCATCTAATAGATTATTATCTATCAAATATTTTACAATTTCATGCTCTGGAGCTAAAGCTGAGTAAGTTACACCAAATATTGTATCGGCTCTTGTTGTAAAGACATCAAAAGATTCAAACTCCCCTCCTAATTTCTCTTTTGAAGAGTTGCTTAATTTAAATGTAAACTCTAACCCTTGCGATTTGCCAATCCAATTTTTTTGCATTGTTAAAACTTGATTTGGCCATTTACCCTCAAGCAATTTTAAATCTTGTAGCAACTCATCTGCATATTTTAAGATATCTAAATAGTATCCTGGCATCTCTTTTAAGATAACTTCATTATCGCAGCGCCAACAGCAACCATCTTCAACCTGCTCATTTGCCAATACTGTTTGACAACTCTCGCACCAATTTACCTTTGTGCTTTCTCTGTATAAAAGATTTTTTTCATACATATCTATAATAAAGCCTTGCTCCCATTTTGTATATAATGGATCGCAAGTTGCAAATTCTCTACTTTTTGAGAATGATAAGCCAAGCGCCTTAAATCCCTCATTCATCTCTTCTATATTTGCATATGTCCACTCTTTTGGGTCTCTTTTGTTCTGTATTGCAGCATTTTCAGCTGGCATACCAAATGCATCCCAACCCATTGGATGCAAGACATTAAACCCTTGTTTTCTAAAGTATCTAGCCATTGCATCACTTATTGAGTAGTTTCTCACATGACCCATATGAACCTTTCCACTTGGATATGGAAACATACTTAATATATATTTTTTAGGTAACGACTTATCATCTTTTGGCTCAAAAGCTCTCTCTTTCTCCCATATATCTTGCCATCTTTTCTCTATCTCTTTTGGATTGTAATTCAAAACTGCTCCTACATATTCTTAAACTTAAAAGGATTATACCAAAAGGGCTATATTAATTAGCTAAACTTTATTACGACACAAATTAATACTCTAAAATTTTATTAAAACTTTTACTTTAAGAGTGTGTAGATTAAATAAAAAATATAGATAGAATATTATAAATAAATATTATGTAAGCTTATTATTATATTTAATATATTAAAATAGAGCTTCATTAATACTATTATTTATAAGGGGAACATTATGAAAATTCAAAAAAATATTACTAAGGGTGCGATTGTATTATCGTTTATGGCATCATCTATGCTATATGCAACCAATGGAGATACTCTAATTGGAGTTGGAGCAAAAACCAGAGCAATGGGAGGAGCTGGAATTGCACTTAGCCATGGTGCAGAATCAACTTTAGTAAATCCAGCACTTATTACAAAAGTTAAAAGTAGCGAAATAAGTTTTGGTGGAACAATTTTTATGCCAACTATTAAAACAACATTCCAAGGGCAAGAGAAAAAAAGCAGTTCTGATTTAAGTATGATTCCAGCAGTAGCAATTGCAAGTAAAGTTATGCCAAACATATATGTTGGTATAGGAATGTATGGAACAGCTGGTATGGGTGTTGATTTTAGAGGAAATCCAACACATATGGATATGGAGACAACTCTTCAACTTATGCAGTTTGCAGCACCTCTTGCATATAAAAGTAGTAATTTAAGTATAGGTATATCACCTATAATTCAATATGGTTCACTTGATATTAATTATAAAAATTATATGGCTCCAGGGCAACCACAAGTTGGTTATGGTCAAACACAAGATTTTGGTTTTGGTGTAAGTGTTGGTGCTGTATATGACTTTGACAATGGCTTTAGTATTGGTGCAGTATATAAAAGTAAAATTAAGATGAAATATGATAGAGTTTTAACAACTGCTGCAAACCCACTTGGAGTAATGGTAGGCGATACATTAACACAACCAGCTGAGTATGGTGTTGGTTTTGGCTATAAAAATGGTCCTCACTCAATTGCATTAGATGTTAAAAAGATTGCATGGAGTAAAGCTAAAGGTTACAAAGAGTTCAATTGGAGAGACCAAACAGTAATTGCAGTAGGTTACCAATATGACGCAGGTCAATGGGCTGCAAGAGTTGGGTATAACTATGCTAAAAGTCCAGTTAAAAATAGTGCAAATCCTATGATTAATACATTTAATTTACTTGGTTTCCCAGCAACTGCAAAAAGCCACTTCAGTGCAGGTGGAAGCTACAAATTTAGCGATAAATTCTCTACAGATTTAACTGTTGTATATGCACCAGAGTCTAAAAGTTCTTTAAATACAGGTAGCCCATATGCAATATCAAATAAACATAGCGAACTTGGAGTTACAGTTCAGTTTAACTATAAATTTTAAGAAGCAAGGTTAAAACCTTGCTTGAAATAATCTATTAACCTCTTTTAAAATTTTTTAATTATCATCTTAACTTTCGTATAAGGTATTGCAATGGCACTGTTTTATTTAAAATATAAATTAAAATTAAGGTGCAAAAGTTAAGTTATCATATTTAAAGCTCTTTTTATATACAATAAGATTAATAAAACAATGGAGGTCTTTAAGTTGTCATTAGCATTAGCAAGAAAATATAGACCATCTACTTTTTCAGATTTAATTGGACAAGAGTCGGTATCTAAGACTCTCTCTTTGGCTTTAGAGACATCTAAATTATCACATGCTTATCTATTTTCTGGAATTCGAGGTAGTGGAAAGACATCTACTGCTAGAATTTTTGCAAAAGCCCTGCTTTGCGAAAATGGTCCAACGAATAACCCTTGTCAAGAGTGTGAGCATTGCTTAATGGCAAATGAGGGGCGACATATTGATATAATAGAGATGGATGCTGCAAGTAACCGTGGTATAGAGGATATAAAAGAGTTAATAGAGCACACAAAATATAAACCATCTATAGGCAGATTTAAGATATTTATTATAGATGAGGTGCATATGCTAACAGTTCAGGCATTTAATGCACTTTTAAAAACTTTAGAAGAGCCTCCTGATTTTGTAAAATTTATACTAGCAACAACCGACCCTTTAAAACTACCAGCTACAATTCTTAGTCGTGTTCAACACTTTAGGTTTAAAAAACTTCCTATAAAAGTGGTAAAAGAGCATTTAGCTTATATTTTACACCAAGAAAAAGTTGAATTTGAAGATGGTGCAATAGAGATTATTGCAAGAAGTGGTCAAGGCTCGGTAAGAGATGCACTAACTCTGCTTGACCAAGCAATAGTATTTAGTGATGGCAAAATTACAACCCAAAGTGTTACAAATATGCTAGGGATTATAGATCCAAATACTCTATCTGAACTTATTAAATCTATAAGCAATAAAGATAAAGATGGAGTTATCGAGTTTTTAAATGACTTCTCTAGTTATGAAGCTGAGATGATTTTAGATGAGCTTACTCTCTATATTCAAGAGAAGTTACTTAGTCAAGATGGGGAGCTTAGCACTTTAACAATAGATAGATTCTTTAAAATCTTAGCAGATGGCAAAAGATTACTATCATTTGGAAGCAGTGGAGAGTTTGTGCTAACTTTAACACTATTTAAAATGATAGAAGCTATGAGTATTCACGATATTGATGATATGATACACAAACTTCAAAATGAACTTGGCTCAACAAATAGTGTTACAAATAGTAACGAAGAAAAAATAACTAATAGACAGATAGAGACCCCTATAACAGAAGATAGTTTAGTAGAGGCGAAAAAAGAACAAAACATATCAACTCCAAAGATAGATGAGAGTAGCGACAAAGATAGCAATATGGAGTCTCCTCAGTTAAAATTTAATAAATTAGTAGAGAAGATATATGATAGAAACTATGAGCTAGGAGAGATATTTAAAAACAATATTACATTTATCAGTTTTGAAAATAGTATATTAACTTGGGAATCTACAGTAGATGGAGATGATAAGAAAAAGTTAATTCAAAATTGGGGTATATTGAAACTATTTGTTCAGGAGATATTTGGAGTAGATACAAAAATAGAGAATATTGCAAAAAAAAAATTAGATAGCAATATAGAAAATAATAGCAATAATTCGGAGAAAAAAGAGGTATTAGATGAAGTATCTCAAAAGAGTAGCTGTATTATGCCAGAGGGAAAAGATGAAGCTAGTATAGATAAAGAGCCAAAAGAGTTACTAAATGAACCAATGATTAAAGAGTTTATTAAGCATTTAGACCCAAAAAGAGTGATTGTTAAACAAAAGAGTTGATATTTTCTATATTTATTTAAAAATTAAACATTTTTTTATTAATTTTGTATCTAAAGTTTTAATTTTCTGCTATAATGCCAAAACAATATGTAACTTTTATTCCAAATAGGCCTATTTTAGATATAAATACTGTTGGACTGTTTAGTTCTAAAATAGACTTTTTATAGTTGCAATATTGGTATATAATTTTATGGCGGTATTATATGAGAATATTAACAATTGGTCTTGGTGAAGAGTTTGCCAAAAGGTTAGAAAAAGAGATAGCAAAATATTTTATATGCATACTTGATAGCGCAGAAGACCTATATGATGCAACAAATTTTACATACTTTAGACACTATGAGCTGATAATTGTTGTTGATGAGAATATGAAATATGCAATGGAGCGCTTTGTAAAAGAGATAAAATTAAAAAAACCAGAGACAAAAATTTTAGTATTAACAGATACAGAGAATAATCACAAAGAGTTTTTTGATTTAAAAGTAGATGATATAATTGTTCGCCACAGAGATGAACCAGATTTAATTGCTGCTAGAGTTTTGGCTAATATGCGAAATCTTTATGGAACAAAGATAGAGATAGATAAATTAGTAATAGATATAACAGAAAAAAAGATTAAATATGATGATAAAATAGTAACTCTAAATGGTAAAACATTTGATATTTTAGTATATTTAGCCCTTAGAAACCAAAGAGTCTTTAGCAAAGATGAGATTATAAATGCACTTTGGGAAGAGCCTGAGTATGTAAGCGATAATACAGTTGAGGTAGCTATTAATCAGATAAGAAAGAGATTAAAGAGTATATTGGGCTTCCAAGTTATACATACAGTTAGGAGGCGTGGGTATAAATTCTCTTCAGATGTATCTCAAATTAAGGCTTAATTAACTTTTCATTGCTACTATGTAGATATGAAAAAATTAGAAGATATAGAAGTAAGCAACCCATACCTAAAGTTACCTGATAGCTTTTACGACTTTACCAACCCCACGCCATTAAAAGAGCCTCATTTAATTCATGCAAATATTGATTTAGCAAAAGAGTTAAATATTGATGCTAATGAGTTAAAAAAAGAGGAGTTTACAAACCTCATAAATGGTTCTTGGCAATTTAAAGGTTCAAAACCATTTGCAATGGTATATGCTGGTCACCAATTTGGTCACTTTGTCCCCAGACTTGGAGATGGAAGAGCTATAAATATAGGCACTATCAATAAACAACACCTACAATTAAAAGGTGCTGGAGAGACAAAATACTCTAGAAGTGGAGATGGCAGAGCAGTATTGCGTTCGTCAATTAGAGAGTATCTAGTGAGTGAATTGATGCACAATTTAGGAGTGCCAACAACAAGAGCTTTAGGGATTATTGGCTCAAAACATAGAGTATTCAGAGAGAGTTGGGAGAGTGGCTCTATTGTTTTAAGAGTCTCACCTAGCTGGGTAAGAGTTGGAACATTTGAGTATTTTGCATATAACCATATGTATAAAGAGTTAAAAGAGCTTTTGGAGTATGTAATTAAAGAGAGCTATCCAGATTTAATTGACTCAAAAAACAGATATGAACTATTTTTAATTCAATTAATTGAGAAAAGTGCAAAACTTGTAGCAAAGTGGATGAGTATAGGCTTTAATCATGGAGTATTAAATACAGATAACTTCTCAATAGCAGGATTGAGCATAGATTATGGTCCATTTGCATTTTTTGATGATTATGACTTTAACTATATATGCAACCATACAGATGCCAATGGAAGATATAGCTTTGGAAACCAACCATATATTTTTAAATGGAACTTAGCCGCATTAATTAATGCTTTGCAACCTCTATTAAAAGAGCTTAATTTAGAGATGATTTTAAATAGTTTTGATGAGTTATATATAAATGAGTTTCATAAAATTATGATGAAAAAATTGGGTCTATTTACCAAAGAGCCAAAAGATAAAGAGTTGCTAAAGCACTTATTAGGAGTAATGCAAACCCTGCAACCAGACTATACACTATTTTTTAGAGAGTTAAGTAACTATAGTGGAGATAGAGAAAGGCTTCTTAAATTGTGCCTATATCATCAACCTATGAATGAGTGGCTAGATAGTTATGATGCTAGATTGCAAAATGAGACAATTGATACAGAAGATAGGTTGCAAAAGATGAAGAGCATAAACCCAAAATATATATTAAAAAACTATATGATTCAATTAGCTATAGATAGAGCAGAAAATGGAGATTTTAGAATTGTAGATAATCTATTTAAAATAGCTCAAAACCCATATAAAGAGATGACTGAATTTGAAGAGTTTTCAAAAGAGACACCTAAAATTTATAAAAATAGAAAGTTAAGTTGTTCATCTTAAAGAAGGTTAGTTAGTAACAAAATATACTCAAACAGTTAGAAAAAATAGTATATCTATTGAAAAAATTGCTATTTATAGATAGAATGTATTATACAAAAGGAGAAGAGATGAGAAGGTATATAATTTTATCAACTGTTACAACTGTATCAATTTTTGCAGCTAGCAATGTTGCATTTTGTAGTGAGTCAGCAATTTTAGTAACTGCTGGAGTTAGATATAAATTTTAATATCTACTCTTTGGCACCAAAAATTTAACCTTGACTTATAGTAATAAATTAGCCACCTCTATATCTTTTAAGATTTGCTCTTTTAGCTCTGGCAAGGATTTAAACTTTTTTACCCCTCTAATAAAATCTATAAATTCAATCCAAACTCTACCTTTAATATCTTCATTAAAAGTATCTAAAATATGAACTTCAAAAGCTAAATTTCCATCGGTGCTTACTCTGTGCCCCAAGAAGGCAACTGCTCTATATTTTATATTATTTA
>JALSPE010000092.1 GCA_026986085.1 Campylobacteraceae bacterium
AGAAGGGCAGATGGGGAATAGTGAAGTTGGACATATGTGTTTAGGTAGTGGACGGGTGTTGTATCAAGATTTGGTTAAGATATCACTAGCGCTTAAAGATGGCTCTTTGGTTAAAAATGAAGCTTTAAATCTTGTAATGGGTAAAAGTGATACTCTACATATAGTTGGGCTTTTGAGTGATGGAGGGGTGCATTCGCATATAGAGCATATTATAGGGTTGGCAAAGATTGCAAAAGAGCAGGGTAAAAGAGTTTGGTTGCACTTAATTACGGATGGAAGAGATGTTTCGCCAACTTCTGCACCACTATATATAAAGCAGATAGAGGATATTTGCGATAATAATATAAAGATAGCAACTATTAGTGGACGCTACTATACAATGGATAGAGATAACCGTTGGGATAGAGTAGAGAGAGGTTACAAGGCTTTAGTAGAGGCAGAGCCAAAAGTTGATATAGAGCCAATAGAGTATATTAAAGAGAGTTACAAAAAAGATATTACAGATGAGTTTATAGAGCCTGTTGCTTTTGGTGATTATAGTGGTATGAAGAGTGGAGATAGCGTGGTTATTGCAAACTTTAGAAGCGATAGAGTAAGAGAGATTACTACAGCTTTGGGGGCAAAAGAGTTTGAGCATTTTAAGCGACCAAAATTAGAGTTGAATATTGCTACAATGACTCAATATGATGCAAACTTTAACTACCCTGTAATGTTTAGTAAAGAGATACCTAAAAATACTCTTTGCGAAGTTATAAGCAAGGCTGGGTTAAAGCAACTTCATACAGCCGAGACTGAAAAGTATGCACATGTTACATTCTTCTTTAACGGAGGACTAGAGGAGCCTTATGAGAGTGAGAGTAGGGTTTTAATTCCTAGCCCAAAAGTAGCAACTTATGATTTAAAGCCTGAGATGTCTGCTCCAGAGGTTGGAGAGGCTGTAAGAGTAGCTATGAAAGAGGATTACGATTTTATAGTTGTAAATTTTGCAAATGGAGATATGGTAGGTCATACAGGTAATTTTGAAGCAGCAGTTAAGGCAGTAGAAGCTGTTGATAAAGAGTTAGGGAAGATTTTAGAGGTATCCAAAGAGAAAAATTATAGTATAGTTTTAACTTCTGACCACGGAAATTGCGAAGAGATGATAGATGAGAGTGGAAATGTATTAACTAATCATACAGTTGGAGAGGTGTTTGCATTTGTAATTTCGCCAAGAGTTAATGAGTTAAAGAGTGGAGGTGGATTAAATAATATAGCACCTACAGTGTTGGAGCTTATGGAGTTAGAGGTTCCAGAGGAGATGGATGAGAGTCTAATTAAAAATTAAGGAGATAATATGAAATTTAGTGGTAAAAATGTTTTAGTAACAGGTAGCAGTAGAGGAATTGGGGCAGATATTGCAAAGGTTTTAGCTGGATATGGGCTTAAAGTTTGGGTAAATTACAGAAGTGGTGAGGTAGAGGCTAAAGAGGTTGCTAAAGCTATTGTTGATGCAGGTGGAGAGGCAGAGATTATTGGGTTTGATGTAAGTGATGAAGATGCATTTGTAGAGGCAATTAAAAGAATTGTAGAGAGTGATGGAGAGCTTAGTTATTTGGTAAATAATGCTGGAATTACAAAAGATAAACTTGCTATGAGAATGAAGGTAGATGAGTTTATGGCAGTAATTGAGGCAAATTTAAAGTCTGTATTTATTGGATGTAGAGAGGCTATTAAGGTTATGGGTAAAAAGCGTTTTGGAAGTGTTGTAAATGTTGCAAGTATTGTTGGAGAGACAGGAAATGCAGGGCAGACTAACTATTCGGCAAGTAAGGGTGGAGTAATTGCTATGACAAAATCTTTTGCACAAGAGTCAGCACCTAGAGGCATAAGATTTAATACAGTAACTCCCGGATTTATAGCAACCAAGATGACAGATGTATTAAAAGATGAGGTAAAAGATACCTTTATATCAAAAATACCTCTAAAAAGATTTGGAGAACCAAAAGAGGTTGCAGAGGCTATAGCCTTTCTTTTAAGCGACCACTCTACTTATATTACAGGCGAAACACTAAAGGTTAATGGGGGGATGATGATGTAAAAAGCTTTGCTTTTGCATCAATTTTGAATTTTTGTGCAACTTAAAAGTTCTTAACACTTAGCACATAACACATAGCACTTAACACTATTTTAAAAAGGACTTTCTTGAAGATACTTCTTTTAGAAGATGATAGATTATTTAATGAAACGATAAGAGATTTTTTAGAAGATGAAGGGTTTGATGTTGATAGTGTATTAGATCCATTAAGTGCTTATGATTTGGTGTATGAGAGTAGATATGATTTATATATTTTTGACATAAATTTACCTTTTGAAGATGGCATTAGTGCTTTAAAGTCTCTAAGAAGTGCCGATGACAATACTCCTGCTATTTTTATTACTTCAAGAGATGATAAAGAGTCTTTGCTTAAAGGGTTTAAAGTTGGGGCTGATGATTATTTAAAGAAGCCAATAGATTTAGATGAGTTACTTGCAAGAGTTAAAGTAATTAGAAGAAGATATAATATAGATTCAACTTTAAAAGTAGGAGATTATATCTTTAACTTTAGTGAGAATAAGTTGTATTTAAATGGAAACTCTTTAAAGTTGAGTTTAAAAGAGAGTGAGTTGCTATCAATTTTAATTAAAAATAGAGGCAGAGTTGTAGAGTATAGTGAGATTTACAATCATCTATGGGGTAGCCAAGAGCCAAATTATGGGGCATTAAGAGTCTATATAAGTAGTTTAAAGAGATATTTTCCTAATATTAAATCTATTCGTAGTGTTGGATATAAATTTAATGAGTAGTTTTGTATGAAGTTGTGGTTTATTTTTATCTTTACTCTAGTAGGGCTCTTACTTATTGCTCTATACAACTTTTTGGCTATCAATATTTTTGATAGTAAATTTTATACATTGGTAGCAATAGTTCCAGCTTTTGTTATAACAGGTTTAATTTTATATGAGTTGATTATAGAGCCTAAAAGGTCTCAAGATAGGGTGTTGGAGAATTTAATAAAAGAGACTTTACATGAGATAAATTTACCAATAAATACTATAGATGCAAATATAAAGATGTTATCTAAAAGATTGAGTGATAGTAAAGATTTAAAAAAGCTTTCAAGGATAGAGGGTTCACTAGATAGGCTAAAGAGGCTATATGAGCAGCTTAGTTATAATATAAAAAAGGAGCTTATCCCAATAGTTCTTGAAGAGCTTGATTTAAAAGAGATAGTTAAAGATAGAGTTTCGCACTTTAGAGAGTTTAATAGAAATGAGTTTATTTTAGAGTTGAATAGTTTAAAGATTAAAGTGGATAAGATTGGTTTAGAGCAAGTTATAGATAATATTATAGAAAATAGTATGAAATACTCTGTTAAAGATAGTGAAATTTTTATCAAAATATATGAGACAACTTTAGAGATAGAGGATTTTGGTATAGGTATAGAGCAAGATGAGTTATCTCTAATATATCAAAGATACTACAGGGAGTCTCAAGAGGGTAGAGGCGATGGAATAGGGCTTAGTATTGTTAAGAGTTATTGTGATAGATATGGGATTACTTTAAAAATTGAATCAAAAAAAGGTGTTGGAACAAAAGTTATTTTAGACTTTAATCGCTTAGTTTTATAGCATTTAAGTAGAAAATTTAGAAAAAATATTGTTTATATTGTCTATTTTTAACGATTTTTAGCTATACTAAGCCCATATTTTATAAGGAGTCATAATGGCAATTTTAGATGAAGTTAAAGAAGTAGTAGCTGAGCAATTAGGTGTAGATGTTAATGAGATAAAAGAGGATTCAAAGTTTGCAGAAGATTTAGGTGCTGATAGCCTAGATGTAGTTGAGCTTGTAATGGCTCTTGAAGAGAAATTTGATATTGAAATTCCTGATGAGTCTGCTGAAGGTATTGCAACTGTTGCAGATGCTGTGAAGTTCATCGAAGAGGCTAAGGCTTAATATATCCCCTTTTTGGGGTGTAGATAAAAGAGTTTAGAGGAACTTTTTTATCTATAAAATATTTTTTAGGAGTAGTCGTGAGAAGGGTAGTAGTAACTGGTTTAGGAATGATAAACAGCGTTGGACATGATAAACATAGCTCTTTTAATGCTATTGTAGCTGGTGAATGCGGTATAGATAAGATATCGCTATTTGACCCTTCTAGTTTTTCTGCTCAAATTGCTGGAGAAGTTAAAGATTTTGACCCAACAGTTGTTATGAATGCTAAAGAGGTTAAGAAGGCTGATAGATTTATTCAGTTTGGTTTAAAAGCTGCAAAAGAGGCTATTGAAGATGCAAAGATTGATGATAGCATAGAGAGAGATAGTTTTGGTATTAGCTCTGCTTCTGGGATTGGTGGTTTGCCAACAATTGAGAAAAACTCTTTGGTTTGTGAAAATAGGGGTCCTAGAAGAATATCTCCATTTTTTATTCCATCTGCGCTTGTTAATATGCTTGGTGGGTTTGTCTCTATTGCTCATAATTTAAAGGGTCCAAATTTAAGTTCTGTTACAGCATGTGCTGCTGGAACTCATGCAATTTCTGAAGCTGCTAAGACAATTATGTTAGGAGGGGCCAAGAGAATGCTTGTTGTTGGTGCTGAGAGTGCTATTTGTCCTGTTGGCATTGGTGGATTTGCTGCTATGAAAGCCCTATCTACTAGAAATGATGACCCAAAACATGCATCTCGTCCATTCGATAAAGATAGAGATGGCTTTATTATGGGAGAGGGTGCTGGAGCATTGGTTTTAGAAGAGTTAGAGTCTGCAAAAGCAAGAGGTGCAAAGATATATGCAGAGTTGGTAGGATTTGGAGAGAGTGGAGATGCTAACCATATTACTACACCTACAATGAGTGGACCTTTAAGAGCAATGAAAGCAGCATATAAGATGGCAGGAGAGCCAAAAATTGATTATATAAATGCACATGGAACTTCTACTCCAGTAAATGATAAAAATGAGACAGCTGCAATTAAGGAGTTGTTGGGTGGTAAGGAGAATTGTCCACCTGTAACATCTACAAAAGGGCAGATTGGTCATTGTCTAGGAGCTGCTGGTTCTATAGAGGCTGTAATATCTATTATGGCTATGGAAGAGGGGATTATTCCTCCAACTATTAATTATGAGACACCTGATGAGAGTTGTGATTTAGATTATGTAATTGAGGGTGCTAGAGAGGCTGAGTTAAATACGGTTATGAGTAACTCATTTGGATTTGGTGGAACAAATGGAGTGGTTATTTTTAAGAGATATCAAGGATAATATGTAATGGCAACTTATCTTGACTTTGAGAAGTCAATTGAAGAGATTCAAAACTCTATAGAGTCTGCAAAAGCAAGAGGCGACGAAGCAGCAATAGAGATATTAAATAAAGATTTAGAGAAAGAGGTAAATAAAGTTTTTGGAAATTTAAGCGATTATCAAAAGCTTCAACTTGCAAGACATGCTGATCGCCCATACTCACTAGATTATATTCGTTTAATTTTAGATGATGCACAAGAGCTTCACGGAGATAGAACTTTTAGAGATGATGAAGCAATTGTTTGTTTTTTAGGCTGGATTGATGGTCAAAAGACAATGGTTATTGGTGAGCAAAAGGGTCGTGGCACAAAAAATAAGATAAAGAGAAATTTTGGAATGCCTCATCCTGAGGGTTATAGAAAAGCTTTAAGAGCTATGAAACTTGCTGAGAAGTTTGATATACCACTATTGATGCTTATAGATACTCCAGGTGCATATCCAGGGCTTGAAGCTGAAGAGAGAGGTCAAAGTGAAGCAATTGCTAGAAATCTTTATGAGTTATCGGATTTAAGAGTTCCTTTGGTATCTATTGTTATTGGTGAAGGTGGAAGTGGTGGGGCTTTGGCTATTGGAGTTGCTGATAAGTTGGCGATGATGAGATACTCTGTATTTTCTGTAATCTCACCTGAGGGGTGTAGTGCAATTTTATGGAATGACCCTACAAAAGTTGAACAAGCTACAAAGGCTCTTAAAATTACTCCAGACTCTTTATTGGAACATAATTTAATAGATGATATCATAGATGAACCTCTAATTGGAGCACACAGAGATAAAGTGGTTGCAGCTGAAGCTATAAAGAGTTACTATCTTAATGCCATAAAAGAGTTGAGTGCATTAACTAAAGATGATTTAATTAAAAAGAGATATGAGAAGTTAATCTCTATTGGCTCTTTTAACGAGTAGGATTTTGCTATTAGTCGATATTGGCAATAGATTTGCTCATATATATAACGGAGTAGTTGTTGTAAATTTAGAGCATAGTGAATTTTTAAAGAGATATAAAGAGCAAAAACTTTACTATATTAATGTAAATTTGTCTATACAAAAGCAATTAGAGAAAAATATAAATTGGATTAATTTAGAGCCATATATAAGAGTTGATGGCTCTTATGATGGTATGGGTGTTGATAGAAAGGCTCTTTTGTTAAGTAGAGATGATGGATTATATATAGATTGTGGTAGTGCAATTACTATTGATTTAAAAGAGGGTGGTAGATTTGTTGGTGGAACAATTTTGCCAGGTATCTGGAGAGTTAAGAGTTGCTATAAAGAGATATCTCCTCGTTTGGAGGTTGAGTCTATATCTAAAATAGATGTTGATAATTTACCAAACTCTACAACAAATATGAGTATAAGTTACGGTATTATTGCACCAATAATTGCTCTTGTAGATAGGGTTAATTATAATAATTTGCCGATATATTGCTGCGGTGGAGATGGAGAGTTGTTATCTAACTATTTAGGTGGAGAGTTTGATGATTTACTGGTTTTTAAAGGTATGCAAAAAGTTATTAAGGAGTGTGGATGCTAACAATAGCGTTGCCAAAGGGTAGAATTGCCGAAGATACAATGAGATTAATGGCAAATATTTTTAATAGTGAGTTTAAGTTTGAGAGTAGAAAACTTATTTTAGAGACACCAAATTTTAGATTTTTAAATGTTAGAAATCAAGATGTTCCAACTTATGTAGAGCATGGTGCAGCTGACCTTGGAGTTGTGGGATTTGATGTTATATGTGAAAAAGAGTTGGATATTGTAGATTTATTAGATTTGCAAATTGGTAAATGTAAAGTTGCAATTGGAATTAAAAATAGTGATGAGTTAGATTGGAGCAGACCAGATATAAAGGTTGCAACAAAAATGGTAAATATAACAAAGAGCTATTTTGCCAAAAAAGCTGTTGGTGTAGAGGTTATTAAACTGTATGGCTCAATTGAGTTGGCTCCTTTGGTTGGTTTGGCTGATGCAATAGTTGATATTGTTGAGACAGGAGAGACTATGCGTGAGAATGGATTAAAAGTTGCAGAAGATATAATGGAATCAAGCGTTCACTTAATTGCAAATAAGAGTAGTTTTTTTGAGAAGAAGAGTAAAATTTTAGAGTTATACTCTCTGTTAAAAGAGGCTGTAGAGGATGGTAGATAGTAACAAGGTTGAGGCACTTGACCTTTATGCAAAGGTAGAAGACCTCCTTGGAGTTAAGGATGTTGCTCCAAAGTTATATAGTCTATTTTTTGATATTTTAGATACTTTAGAGTTTAAATCTATTTTAGATATAGGTTGTGGGAGTGGAGATTTTTTAGAAGAAGTTAGAAGAAGATATAAAATTGATATAGCAGATGGTATAGATAAGAGTTTGCATATGGTTGAAATTGCTAACTCTAAAGGTCTATCTGTTACAAATAGAGATTTAAAAGAGATTGATAATAGATATGATATTGTAACTGCTACTTTTGATATGGTTAATTACTTGAACCCAGAAGAGTTTATAGAGTTTTTTAATGATTTAAAGAGAGTTTTAAAAGAAGGTGGATACTTTATCTTTGATATAAATAGCCAATTTGCTTTAAGTCAATTGGCTGTTGGCAATTTTATAGCAGAAGATAATAATAGATTTTTAACTATTGAGAGTTTTTATGAAGCTGGAGTTTATGACTCTATTTTTACTCTTTTTGAGAAAAGTGGAGATTGTTATAGAAAATCTTTTGATAGTATTAGGCAATATTACTATAGTGAAGAGTTTATATCTCTATTGAGTGGATGGAAACTTAAAAATAAGTTTCCAATTAAATTATACGAAATGGAGAGTGATGATAAAATATTATATATTTTAAAAAATATAGGTTAAATTACTCAATAAATAGCACTTATTATCAAGCTTAATCTACTAATAAAATAATATTTTCCTAAACAGACACATTATATTAAATAGCATAAGTTTAAAAAGAGGTAAGGAGATAAACCCTCTTTTTAATCATTTTGCTTATGGTTTAAATATTACACCAGCATTAACGCTATCTATACTACCAAGAGTTGAAGCGTCAGATATTTTTGTGCTACTTCCCATAAGTTGTGTGTAGTCTGCGAATACAGATAGTTGATCTGTTACGCTATAGCTACCACCAGCTCCGTATTGGAAACCACTATTTTTTGTATTTTTACCCATAAAGTCTATACTAGATACACCATAACCTAATAAACCATAAACAGCGAATTTATCAAATTTCATTTGAGGTTTTAGATAAATTGCTGCATTTGAGAAACTAATTGGTTTATGGTCTTTTATCTCATAATCTGATACAGATTTTGTTAAACGACCCTCTACTGCTAGATAGTCATTAACCTCTACACCACCTAAAATCATTCCATTTGTAGAGCTATCGCTACCACCCCAATTTAAGATTTTATCTTTTGTTTTACTTGTGCTTTGGTTTATTTTGTCATATTGACAACCACCACAAACCTTAGCAGTGCTTTTAACTGAAGCAGTTGAGCTACCTAAACCACCACCAACATATACTTTCATTGATGACTTTGGTGCTTCTACTGTTGCAGGTGCAACTGGCTCCGGTTCTGGAGCTGGTTGTGGAACCTCTGCAATAGCTGGTTCAACTGGCTCAACATCTGGAGTAGGAGCAGCTACAAAAGGTCCCCCTGCAAAAAGTGTTGAACTTGCAATTACTGCAATACTCAAAAATTTAGATATAGTTTTCATTTCGTCCACCTTTTATTTGAAAAGCTTTTTTAGCTCTAAGTGATTTAAATTTTTAGAGCGACTATTTGCTATTCCGATATAAGAATTATACTTTACATTAACTAATATTAAACTTAAATTAAAAAATATGAAGATAAAAAAGTGTAAATTTTTTTAAGAAAGTTGTCAAATTAGATAAATTATTGCATAAAATGCCTAAAAATTGCCTTAAGTAATTTTTTAAATTTATAGCATTATCTGTTTTTATAGCCATAATAACTTACTTTAGGGTTTAAAATGCTCTTTTTCCTTAAACTAAAAAAGTATATTTTTGTTAATTTAAGGTAGAATATTTAAAATTTAAGTTAGCGAGATAGTATGTTTTTTAAAGATGAAAGTTTTAATGAGATTTACAATACTTTACATAAAAGTTTACAAAATAATTTAAGTGTATCTTTTAAGGTTATTAATCCAGATATATTTAGTAGTAAGTATGCAGGAGAAGTTGTAGTTGTTGATTCTAATAAGTTTATATATAGAGGCTACAAGAGTTGGGTATCTTTGGCTGAGATATTAGGGTGCAAGATATTAACTCCAAAGAGTATTGGTAATTTTGTAGAGATAACTTTAAAAAAACTAGAGAGTAACTCTTTTCATAGTAGTAGTGATAATGACAAGTATGGTGTAGATTCTGAATTTGCAAAGATAGATAAGATGCAAGAGCCATCATTTGCTTATTACTATATAGATGCACTAAAGAGAGCTAATATATATAATAGAGAGAGCATATTAAATTTGGGTATAAATAGAGGTGATGAGTTTAGGGTAATAGATGAACTTATAGGCAGTAGTGAGTTTAAAAGTAAAAGATGTGTTGGAGTAGATTACTCTAAGAGTGCAATAGATATGGCAAAAGATACCTTTAAAGATAGTGCAGAGTTTTATTGCGCTGATATAAATGAATTGGACTCTTTAAATTTAGGCAAATTTGACTGTTTAATATCTATTGGCACTTTACAAAGTAGCTCTTTAAATTATAAAAGTCTATTGATGGAGTTGGTTCAAAACTATTTAAATAGAGATAGTGCTATAGTTTTAGCTTTTCCAAATTGTAGGTGGATAGGTGGAGAGATGGTTTATGGAGCAAGAGTTCCAAATTATAACTTTAGCGAAATGGGTATTTTATATAGCGATGTAATTTTTGCAAAAAAGTATCTACAACAAAAAAAGTATAGAGTAACAGTTACAGGTAAAGAGTATATATTTTTAACTGCTACAAGAATAAGAAGTGCATTAAAATAAATTCAAATACATATTTTGGGTTTAATTTTATAATTATAAGTTACAATATGTGGTAATATTACCTATATAACTCAAGGGACAAGAGATGAGAAAGATACTTTTACTTATATTAATAGTTTTAAATATGTTATGGTGTGATGCCTTAAAAAAGAGTATTGATAATAATTATCCAAAGTTTTTAACACTATCTATAGAAAAAACCACTCTAAATAAAGATGCTAACACTACAATAAACTTAAAAGCTATGTATAAAGATGGAACTACTAAAACCCCAAATAATATAGAGTGGTTCATCACCCCAAAAGATACCATAAAGATTAAAGGCAATATTCTTACTGCTCTAAAAGATATAAATGTAACTATTCAAGCCAAAGTTGGAAATACTCTCTCAAATAAAGTTAAACTAAATATCTACTGGGAAGTAGATGGCCATAGACTCCCGCCAGAGTCTGATCCGAAAGTAAATAATGCCACACTTCTTGGTGTTGATGTAAATAAAAATGGTGTGAGGGATGATGTGGAGAGGTGGATATATAATAGATACAAAGATAAGCATCCTATACATATCGATATAGCGATGCAGGCAGCGAGGGGGTATAGGCTTATCCTT
>JALSPE010000093.1 GCA_026986085.1 Campylobacteraceae bacterium
TTACACTATTTGCCTCTATTTTGGCTATGTGGTTTAGTAGATACAGAGAGTATAAAGCAGATGCAACAGCAGTTAAACTTAGTGGTCCACAAGGTATATATAATGCTCTAAATACTCTAGATAACTTACCACCAGAAGAGTTATCTTTACCAAAAGATATGAAAGCATTTGGAATAGTAGGATTTTTAGGTGATCTATTTAGAACACACCCACCAATGGATAAGAGATTAGAAAATATAGAAAAAGTAGCTTATGAGTTAGGCTACAAAGCTTAAACTCTTCATATTTTTAAAATAAAAAGTATATAAAGCAATATAGAGTTTTAGCCTCGAATAAATTCGAGGGTTTGTAAAATATAACCAACCTCATATAACATAAACAAACACGCGAATTCATTCGCCTCTATTGAATAAAAAACCTAAGTTTATATTGCCGTAGCAACTTTAAAATTAAATCTAAATCATCGCCTAGCCTTTGAGTTAAGATCAATTTTTTTGCAAACGCATACACAACACTGGCACTATAACTAATTTTGTCAATCCTATTACATAATTTGGGTTAAAACTACTTTGCAGCAACAAATGTGACAAAATTTCCCCATTGAAATATTGTATCTACGCTTTTAAATCCAGCTTCTCTAGCAAGAGATATATTCTCAGCTACAGTAAAAGGAATTAAAATGTTCTCTAATGCTTCTCTTTTTTTTGCAATTTCAACTTCGCTATAACCTTGAGCTTTTTTATAACTGTAATATATATCAATAATCTGCTTATCTAGCACTTTATCATCAAATATAACCTTTTCGCTAAATATAAACTTGCCACCACTGTTTAATGCATTATATATATCTTTAACTAAGATAGGACGCTTTAATGGGCGTATAAACTGTAGGGTATAGTTGGATATAAAAAAATCACTCTTTGGTAAGTTATAAGTTAAAATATCTGCCTCTATTAACTCTAGTTCTACCCCATAAGCTTTTGATTTATTTTTAGCTCTGTTTAACATAGATTTAGAGTTATCGACACCTGTTAGCCTTAAATCTCTTTTAAATTTTTGTTTAAGCTCCATTAAAAATGAACCAGTCGAGCAACCCAAATCTACAACCAAACTTCCCTCTTTTAAATTGTGTAGCATATACTCAATAATTAACGCTTGATTTACCTTATAAAATGGGACTGAGCGCTCTAGCATATCATCAAATACAGATGCAACAGCCTCATCAAACTCAAACTTTTTATCTAACTCTTTTTCAAAAACTTTATCTCTCATTAAACCTCAAATATCTCTTTTAACTCAATCTCCAAGCCCAAACACACAACAGATATCTTATCATCCATACCATATATGCCACTAAGCTCATACACTTCATCTACTAATTCAAACTTCTCTACAATCTTATACTCTGCATTTACCAAAAAATACTCTTTAACTCCTGCCTTTTGGTATAGAGTCTTTTTAACAGTTTTATCTTTTAGAGCAGTAGATGGCGATAAAACTTCAAATATAGCACAAGGAGTCTCCTCTTCATTACAAAAAAGCATAACATCTGGTTGCACAACATTAATTTTATTATCAACATTCAATTTCAAATCAAAAGGTGCAACCCTTGGATTATAGGCATCTTTAGAATCTGATTTTAGTTTAAAAAATATATTGCCAACAACATCCTGATGCAAAGCACTCGCCCCTGCCATCATATATATCTTGCCAAAAATCAGCTCTACCCTTTGCTCTGTGCTACTTGCAATATCTAAATAATCTTCATAACTATAGTTATCTAACACTTTAGCCTCTTCCATGCAACCTCCTTTAAACAAAATTATACCAAAAGTTAGCTCTAATTATAATATCTAAAACTCCAAAACAACTTTTACTATTTTGCTAAATCATCATATTTTAAAAAAATCTCTAAATCTTTTTTGAAATTGTCATCTAACTTATCCAAAATTTTACTAAGCCTGTTATATCTGCCTATTTTATCTTTTCTCTTGGCTACATTTTTTCCTCTAATTAAGTAGTGATATCTAACTAATTTTTTAGTATATTCACTAATTAATGGATTATTTTTAATTAATTGATAGCTTATCTCTTCATGATTAGTAAAACTATATTGAGCAGTTAATTTATCTTCTTCATCTTGAAATGCTACATATGGCTTACCAATATCGTGCAAAAGAGCAGCGGGTATCATTTTGTAGTTTTTATCTCTTAATGCATAATAAGCCACCATAATAGTATGTCTAAAAACACTATACCTATGCCATTTGTTTTGTTTTATAAAAAGAGTTATAAAAAACTCTTTTCTTAAGACTCTTTTTTTCATTTTAAAATTATAACTATCTTTTATTAAAGGGAATAGAGAGAGCTAAATTTAAAGTTATACAACTAAACAATTGTATAGTTGTATAATTGCTTTGCTATAAATCTTCCTATAAGCCCTACTCTTGGATATTAGGCTTTAGCCTAACTATAATTCCAAAATTTCTTATTACTTATCACTTTATTACTTCCTATCTAACAACTATCACTTTAAGTGAGGCTAAAGCCTCACATCCAAAACCAATCACCAATCACTAATCACCAATCACCAATCACTAATCACTAATTACACTTAACCCTCTATCTTTCATAAGTTCTTGTTCTTACAAACCACCCTTTTCTAAATCTTTTTAGCTTACGCTCTGGTGGTGAAACTCTTATTAATCTATC
>JALSPE010000094.1 GCA_026986085.1 Campylobacteraceae bacterium
GAGCAGTAGCAGCACTTGCAGTAGTAATTGCAATGGCGAAATTACCATTTTGGTTAGCAATTGTAGTATTGTTTTTAATTATGGCAAACTTAGGTATGGCAAATGGTGCAGTATTCCAACTTGTTCCACAAAGATTTGGCAAAGATATAGGTATAATGACAGGTATAATCGGATGTGCTGGAGGGCTTGGAGGAACAGCATTAATCAAAACTCTAGGGTGGTCTAAAGGTGCATTTGACGGATATATGGCAGGTTTCTTAATATTTGCCGGTGTTGTTATTTTAGCAATAGCAGGAATAAGCTTTGTAAAAACAAGATGGCGAACAACTTGGGGAGCAAATGCTGGAGGAATGATTTAATTAGTGATTAGTGATTAGTGATTAGTGATTGGTGATTGGTGATTGGTTTCTGGTTTTTGGTTTTTGGAGGTGAGGCTTTAGCCTCACATATTAGATTATCTAGTCAAGCTAGATATTGATGAAGATGCTTGTCATTAAATTACAACAAATAATCATCTTTGGGCTAGACCATTTCATACCACCTCGTCATTGTCGGGCTTGACCCGACAATCTAACAATTAAGTTTCACACAAAAAGCACAAAGCTAAAGGCTTAAATTATAAAGCTTTTTGCTTTCAGCTTTTCGCATAACAAAAAGGAATAAAATGGCTAATAAAAATATAGAAAGCACTGCCTTAACTTTAGCTAAGGGCAAAGAGTTAAAGGGTGATGATTTTTATGAAGTTAAGGTTTTAGACAATATTACTGTTGCTGTTGTTTGCGATGGTGTTGGCTCAGCTACTGCTGGAGCAGAGGCTGCTAAAAGAACAGCTACATTTTTGGTAAACTCCCTAAAAAACAGACCTCGATCTTGGAGTATGCAAAAATCTATAGAGCACTTTATTAGCAACATTAATAATATTCTCTATAAAGAGTCTATGGACGATTATGATAGAGTTGAACTTGTAACAACTTTAACTCTAGTTGTTATCGAAGGAGATAGACTCTTTGGTGCCAATGTTGGAGATAGTAGAATCTATCTTCTTAGAGATGGAAAATTAAACCAACTATCAAATGATCACTCAATGGACGAAGAGGGCTTTGAGAATGTATTAACCTCTGCAATAGGATTAGAAGATAAAGTTAAACCATACTACTTTGAAAATAATTTGCAGCCAAATGATAAAATTTTACTCTGTAGTGATGGCTTACATAATGAATTAAGTGATGATGAAATTACTACAGGTATGCAAACGAGTGCACCTTTTTTAGTAAGAAAAGTTAGTAAAAAATATAATGATAATCTGCCAGATGACACTACTGCAGTTTTGTTAAAAATTAACGAGTTAGACCCAAGGCTTGAGTATAAAAATGCTAATTTAGAGACTAAAGATGACTATAAATCTGGAGAAGTTATAGATGGATTTAAACTAATAAAGCCATTAGTTCAAAATAGAAGAACATGGTTAGCAACCAAGAGAGGACAAAAATATGTATTAAAGTTTGCTCCCCTTGGAGCAAAAGATGATGAAGTTATATTAGATTTATATGTAAAAGAGGTTTGGAATGCAAAACGACTAAAGGCTGGTTTTTTCCCAAAAACTGCTATACCTAAAAAGAGAACTCATAGATACTATGTAATGAAATATATTGAAGGTATAGAGCTAAAAGAGTATATAAAAAGTAAACCTCTATCTATAGATTTAGCAATAGATTTAGCAAAATTTCTATTAAAAATGGAGCAGTTTTTAGCAAGAAAAGGCTTGGTTCATGCCGATATAAAACCCGAAAATATAATAGTGATTGATAGAAAAGGTAAAAAAGCTTTTAAGATGGTTGATTTTGGCTCAGTTACAGAGATTTATAGCGAAATAAGCCGTGCAGGAACACCAAGCTACCTAGCACCTGAAAGATTTAATCAAGCTCCAATAACCGAACAGACAGAGGTTTTTGCAATCGGAGTTACACTATATGAAGCCCTAACTACCAAACTTCCATATGGCGAAATAGAGCCATTTCAAACACCACATTTTAAACAAGCTAAAAATCCAAATAAACTAAATCAAAAAATACCTAAATGGTTAGATTCAATTATTATGAGAGCCATAGAAATAGACCCTAAAAGAAGGTATCATCACTACTCAGAGATGCTATATGAGTTAAACAATCCTAGTAAAGTTGAGCCATACTACAACTCAAATCAAAATATTGTTGAAAGAAATCCAATTTTAATATGCAAAGTTGCACTAATTGCATCCTTACTCATAAATGCATTTCTTATACTCACAACAAAGTAGGTTCAAAAACCTACTTCTGAATTTAAATATACCTCTATGAACACACAAATGAATTCAAGTAAAAAAATATAATTTAATTTAGTGTTCAAAAAAAGATTTCTTATTCTCTAAACTCGATTAAATCTTACTCTTCTACAGTTGTATCAACAACTACAGAAGCCTTTATCTCACCATTTTCAGCATCAAAGATTACTCTGTCACCATCATTAACTTTGCCTTCAAGTATCAACTCTGCCAATCTATCTTCAATTAACTCTTGAATTGCCCTTTTTAATGGTCTTGCACCATATACTGGGTCAAAACCTGCTTCTGCTATTACCTCTTTTGCAGGTTCGGTTATCTCTATTTTAATATCTCTCTCTGCCACTTTAGACTCTATGCCTCTCAACATAATATCAACAATCTTTTTAATCTCATCTTTTCCAAGTGGATTAAATATAACCAAATCATCTAGCCTATTTATAAACTCTGGCTTAAAGTAATTTTTAAGTTCGCTTCTAACTGCTATCTCTCTATCTTCTGGATCTTTTAACTCCATAATCTTATCACTAGCAATATTTGATGTTAAGATAATAATTGTATTTTTAAAATCTACTGTAACACCTTTATTATCTGTTAAACGACCATCATCCAATACTTGTAATAGAATATTAAATACATCTGGATGAGCCTTCTCAACCTCATCAAACAAAATAACGCTATATGGCTTTCTTCTAACAGCTTCTGTTAATTGTCCACCCTCTTCATAACCAACATACCCAGGTGCTGCTCCAACTAAACGGCTAACGCTATGTTTCTCCATATACTCAGTCATATCAAAACGAATAAGTGACTTCTCGCTATCAAATAGAAATTTAGCTAAGGCCTTAGCAGTTTGAGTCTTACCCACACCTGTTGGTCCAAGGAATAAGAAACTTCCTATTGGTCTGTTTCTATCAGATAAACCAGCCTTATTTCTCTTAATAGCACGAGCTACGGCTTTTACCGCTTCATCTTGACCAACAACCTCCTCTTTCAGATGCTCTTCAATGTGTAAAATTCTATCTTTTTCACTTTGAAGCATCTTATTAACAGGTATTCCAGTCCATCTACTTACAATACTAGCAACCATCTCTTCATCAACTGCATTTTTAAGTAGAGTTCCCTCTCTTTGCATTCTAGCCCAAGTCTCATTTAACTCTTCAAGCTCTTTGTCTAGCGCTGGTATCTCACCATACTCAATCTCTGCAGCTTTATTAAAGTCGCCATTTCTTTTAGCAAGTTCTGCTTCTCTTCTCTTCTCTTCAATTCTCTGCTTAATCTCAGCAATTTTATTAAAAATCTCTTTTTCTGTATTAAACTGAGACTCTAATTTTCTCATCTGCTCTTCTAAATTAGCCAACTCTTTTTCAATTTCTTTAATCTTCTCTTCATTTTTAGGAGTTAGCTCCATCTTTAGAGCTTCTTTCTCAACCAAAAGCTTTTGAATCTCTCTTTTGATTTTAGATAATTCAAATGGCTCACTCTCAATTTGCATCTTCAATTCTGCTGCTGCTTCATCTATAAGGTCAATAGCCTTATCTGGTAAAAATCTATCCGTAATATATCTATTAGATAACTTTACAGCTGCAACTAAAGCACTATCTAAAATTTGAACATTATGGTGTGCTTCTAATCTCTCTCTAATTCCTCTCATAATTTGAAGAGCCTCATCAAGGCTTGGCTCATCAACTTTTACAGGTTGAAACCTTCTTTGAAGTGCTGCATCTTTCTCTATATATTTTCTATACTCTTTTAGTGTCGTAGCACCAATTGTATGCAACTCTCCTCTTGCCAACATTGGCTTTAGCATATTTGCAGCATCCATACTACCTTCACTTGCACCTGCACCTACAATTGTATGAATTTCGTCGATAAAGAGGATAATATTTCCTTGCTTTTTAACCTCTTCTATAACTGCTTTTAATCTATCTTCAAATTCACCTCTATATTTTGCACCAGCAATTAATGCTGCCATATCAAGCTCTACAAGGCGTCTATTTTGTAAAGATAGAGGAACCTCTTTATTTACAATTCTTTGAGCCAACCCCTCTACAATTGCAGTCTTACCAACACCTGGTTCTCCAAGCAATAAAGGGTTGTTTTTTGTTTTTCTAATTAAAATCTGCATAGCTCTTTGAATCTCTTCATCTCTTCCAATTACAGGATCCAACTCTCCATTTTGAGCTTTTCTTGTTAAATCAACTCCATACTTCTCTAATGCTTCAAGCTTCTCATCATCAGTTTGAGACTCTATAGCTCTTCCACCTCTAAGTGCTTCTAAATTCTTTTTAAACTCCATTAAATCAACATATTTACCAATAGTATCTTTAATAAAACTCTCGTTAATATTTGCAACTAGCCAAGTATCAACAGATAAATACTTATCTCCATTTACTGTCATTTGTCCCTCTGCATTTTGAAGAGACTTTACTAAGTTAGAGGATAATTTAATTGTCTCTTTTGTTACAGAACTAGAAGTTGGTAACTTCTTAGCAAGAGAGCTAACATCTAACTCTATAGCAGCTTTATCAATATTCATCTTATTTAAAACTTGATTTAAAATAGAGCTACTATTTGTAAGTTGTGCCCAAATCAGATGAATTGGTTCAACCTCTGGATTTTTATTATGTAAAGCCAATGATAAACCAGACTCTATAGTCTCTGTCATTTGGTGTGTTAATTTTTCTAATATATTACTCATCTATCTTCTCCTAAAATTAATTATTGAAACTTTACCATAATTTTTAACGATTTGTTGCAATCTAAGTTGCAAAATATATTTTTACCACACTTTAAGTGATTTTTAAATAAAATAGGCAAAAATTTTACATTAAAAGGTAGTGCCAAAATGTATAAGCACAATAAGAAATTAATAGCAACATCTTTTCTGGCGGTTTGCGCAACTCTATTTATATCTAACCCTATAGCTCTAGAGGCAAAAACATCAGATGGCAATAAATTAGATGCATATCTAAAATTTACTAGAGTTTTAAACTTAATAGAGAGCCAATATGTAGATGAGTTAAATACAACAACACTTATAGATAAAGCCCTAAAAGGTTTACTTAGCAACTTAGATGCACACTCTGCATATATGGATGCAAAAGCATTTAAAGATTTAAATATTCAAACAAAAGGTGAGTTTGGTGGCTTGGGTATTGTTGTTGGTATGAAAAAGGGTGCATTAACAGTAATTGCACCAATAGATGATACACCTGCAAAAAAAGCTGGAATTAAAGCTGGAGATATTATATTAAAGATAGATAATAAATCTACTCTTGGTATGACAATTGATGAAGCCGTAAAGCTAATGCGTGGAAAACCAAAAACAAAAATAACACTAACTATTGTTAGAAAAGGTAAAAACAAACCACTAAAAATTGATATTATTAGAGATATTATTAAAATTGAATCTGTAAAACATAAAGTTATCTATTTAGATAAAGATAAAAAAGAGAAAGTAATATATATTAAAATTGCATCATTTGACTCAAAAGTTGTAGATGGAGTTAAATATATTTTACAACAATACCCAAAAGCAAAAGGTATAATATTAGATTTAAGAAACAACCCAGGGGGGCTATTAAACCAAGCTACAGGATTACTAGACCTATTTATAGACAAAGGTGTATTAGTTAGCCAAAAAGGTAGAGTAAAAAGAGAAAATATTGTATATAAAGCTCACGAAAAAGGAACAAATAAAGATATACCAATAGTTACTCTAGTAAATGGTGGTAGTGCAAGTGCTAGTGAAATTGTAAGTGGGGCACTTCAAGACCACCACAGAGCACCTATTATCGGAGAGAAAACTTTTGGTAAAGGTAGTGTTCAAATTGTTGTCCCAATAGGAAAAGAAGATGGTGTAAAATTAACAGTAGCTAGATACTATCTGCCAAGTGGAAGAACAATACAAAATAAAGGTGTTACGCCAGATATAACGGTATATCCAGGAGAGGTTCCTAAGAAAAAAGCCAACGAATTCCAAATAAAAGAGGCAGAGCTTAAAAAACACTTAGAAGATGAATTAGCAAAAGTTGATAACAATAAAACAGAAGTAAAAAAAGATACAAATACTACAACAAGCGACAATAATAGCACTAACTCTAAAGTAATCACCCAAGATGAGATATATAAAGATGCCCAACTAAAGAGTGCATACGATATCTTAAAAGTATTAATACTACAAAAAGGCAAATAGAGTGAATAAAAAAGAGTTACTATACGAAGGAAAAGCAAAAAAGATTTGGACAACAGATGATGAAAACTTATTGATTTCAGAATTTAAAGACTCTTTGACTGCATTTAACGGAGAAAAAAAGTCTAACCAAGAGGGCAAAGGTGCTTTAAATAATAAAATATCTACAATTTTGTTTGAATATTTAGAAGAGAAGGGAGTGCCAACCCACTTTGTTAAAATGCTTGATGATAACCATATGCTACATAAATATGCAGAAGTTATCAAAATAGAGGTAATTGTAAGAAATATTGCAACAGGTAGTTTAAGCAGAAATCTAGGTATAGAAGATGGTAAAGTATTACCTTTTACTCTTGTAGAATTTGATTATAAAAATGATGAATTAGGTGACCCAAAACTAAACGACCAACACTGTTTAATTTTAGAACTTGTAAAAGATACAAGCGAACTTGAATACATTAGATATATGGCAAGAAAGATTAATAATTTTTTAAGTGAATTTTATGCAAAAGCAGATTTAAAGCTTGTTGATTTTAAGCTTGAGTTTGGAAGAGATAGCAACGATAATATTATCTTAATAGATGAGTTAAGTCCAGATAACTTTAGACTTTGGGATGCCAATACAAATGAAAAGATGGATAAAGATAGATTTAGACAAGGATTAGGTGGCTTAATAGAAGCTTACGAAGAGGTTTTAAAAAGAATTAAAGGATAGAGTTTGAAAGCAGTTGTAAATGTATTTTTAAAAGAGGGTGTATTAGACCCACAAGGAAAAGCTACAAGACACGCACTTGGTTCACTTGGCTTTAATAATGTAAACGAAGTTAGAATTGGTAAGCAAATTGTGATTGACTTGGGTGCTTCAAGCAAAGAAGAGGCACTAAAAGAGGTAGAGAAAATGAGTGAAACTCTACTCGCAAATACAGTTATTGAAGATTACAATATAGAGATTATAGAATGAAAAAAGCAGTTGTTTTAAGATTTCCAGGAACTAATTGCGAGTTCGATACAGACTATGCCCTAAAAAAACTTGGCTTTGATGTAGAAGTAGTTTGGCATAAAGAAGAGAAACTTCCTGAATGTGATTTAGTAGTAGTGCCAGGTGGATTTAGCTATGGCGACTACCTTCGCTCTGGCTCAATTGCAAGATTTTCCCCAATTATGAATGCAGTAACTAAGTTTGCAAACAAGGGTGGATATGTTCTTGGTATATGCAACGGCTTCCAAATACTTACAGAAGCAGGACTGCTCCCAGGTGCATTAAAGAGAAATAACTCTTTACATTTTATATCTAAGTTTCAACATATAAAAGTAATAAATAATGACAACAAATTTTTACAAAAGTGCGAAGTTGGAGAAGTTTTAAATATTCCAGTAGCTCACGCAGATGGAAACTACTATATAGATGATGAGGGTTTAGAAAAACTAAAAGCAAATAACCAAATTTTAATACAATACTGTGAAGAGAATGGACAAAGAGTAGTGCTTAATGGCTCTGTAGAATCAATTGGTGGTGTTTGTAACGAAAATAAAAATGTATTTGGCTTAATGCCACACCCTGAGAGAGCAATCGAATTGGCTCTTGGCTCAATTGATGGAATTAAAATGTTAGAGGGCTTTAAGGCTTGAAAGAATATTTAGTATGGTTAAAAGCAACCTTATTACTTATACTTTTAACAAGTTTTATAAGTGCATCAAATGCACCATTTAGCTATAGCTATACACCCAAATTTGTATATAAAAATCAAGTTTTTCCAGTTACAATATTGGTAAAACATTATGAAAAAAACAATCCTCCTCACTTTGAATTTGATATGCTAGGAGAAGTTCAACCAATAGATAATAGAGCAACTAAATTAATAAATAGAGATGAAGCCTTTTTTACATTTTATTTTAAAGCAGACGGATTTAGCAATTCAATATTAATTCCTCAACTATCCATTTGGACAAAAAACTACACATACACTTTGCATCCAAAAAAGATAGATATAAAAAGATTAGATACCTCAAAAGCCAAAAATTTCTCAAATCTACTTGCTTCTAATTTAAAAATCAATGGTATAAAAATAGACCCTTACGACTCTGAAAATTCACTTGTAACTCTTAGATTAGAAGCAACAGAAGCAAATTTAGAAGATATAAAACTACCAAATGTTACCGATGATGGAATAGAAAATATAAAAAGAGATGGAGCAAGAGTTAGAGCAAACTACTACTTTATTACCCCTTCATCTCAATCAAATATATCATTTAGCTACTACAATTTAATAAAAAATAGATTTATAACAAAAGATATATCTACATCTATTAAAGATGGCTACTCACAAGATATTAAACTCTCTCCTCAAGATTTAACTTTTGATAAGTTAAAAAAGTATATCACTTTTGGAGCAATTGCCATTCTTCTAATACTTTTGATTTTAACAAGAGATACTTTATATCTTATACTCTCTATAGCTCTAATTGCTGTTGCAATATATCTATATATAAATAAGAAGAGTATATGCATTCAAGAGGGGGCTTCTGTATATATATTACCAACTCAAAACAGTAATATAAGCCAAGAGTTTAACTCGCAAGTAAATACTACACTAATAAGAAAATATAAAAACTTTAATAAAGTAGAGTATAAAAATATAAGAGGATGGGTAAAAGATGAAGATTTATGCAAAGATTAGATTCTACTGGGGTGCATTTACAATATCAACTATAGTTGCTGCTGTAATGATTCCACTAATTACACTTTTCCCTAAATACAAAGGTATAATAATGCACAAATTAAATAGAGTAATACTCTTTTTAATGGGCTCTAGTGTAAAGGTATATGGGAAAAGAGATAAAGAGGCAAATCTATTTATAATGAATCACCAAGGTATTATGGATATAATAGCAGTTGAAGCAGCAGAGAATACTCACTTTAGATGGGTAGCAAAAAAAGAGTTATTTCAGACACCTTGGTTTGGATATCTGCTTAAAAATGGAGATATGATAGAGGTAGATAGAGATAATAAAGCTGGTTTAGTTAAACTTTTAAAAGATGCCAAAGAGTCTATAGAGATAAAAAATAGAGCTGTTGCAATCTTTCCTGAAGGAACAAGAGCAAAAGATCAAAAATTAATTCCATTTAAAGCTGGAACAAAACTGGTTGCCAAAAAATTAAATATGAGAGTTCAACCAATAGTAATTGTTGGAAGCAAATATGTATTAAATGAACACAATAAAACAGGACACAGTGGAGTCATAGAGCTTCACTACCTTGATGCATTCAATGTAAAAGATGCATCTAAAGATTGGTATGAAGAGGTGCAACAAAAGATGCAAAAGTATATAGATAAATTAAAAGAGTCAAGAGGAATACAGAGATAGATGATAATTAGAAAAGAGTTTAAATTTGAAAATGCGCATATTGTTAGAGAGTGTTCAACTCAAAGATGCAGCCAAAATATACATGGACACTCATATGTAATTGAAGTTCTACTGGAGTCTAACTACCTAGATAATGGACAGATGGTTTATGATTTTGGATTAACTAAACTTTATATAAAAGAGTTTATAGACTCATTTGACCATGCAATTACTCTTTGGGGTGGAGATAGTAAAGAGTATATTAAAGATATGAAAAAACACTCTCAAAGATGGATAGAGCTACCTGTTAGCCCATCAGCAGAACAATTTAGCAGAATCTTTTTTGTTGTTATTGATAAAATATTAAATTTAAGCACAATGAATAACTCTGAAAAAGAGGTAAAATTAAACTCTATAATTGTTCACGAAACAAAAACAGGATATGCCCAGTGCTTCAGAGTTGATGCTTACTCTAAATTAATGGGAGAGATAGATATAAATGATATAAAATTTTCAAAACAGATTGAGAACGAATGGAGCAAAAAAGAGTTTTGGAACAATATTTTAAGTAACAAAGAGTTAATTACTCCTAAACAAGTATAAATTTTATGCTATAATAACTCTCTAAAATTATATAAAGGAGTTTTTATGAAAAAAACATTACTAATATTGACAGTAATATCAGCAACAATTGCGCTGAATGCTTGTTCTAAAGAGTCAAAAAACAACCAAACTAAAACAGAGGTAAAAGTTCCAGCACCTTCACCATCTAAAGAGAGTAATGTGAAAACAAATATGGATAAAGATAACAAAACACCAAAAAGGGCTGTATATTAATTTATAAATAATATCTAATTAGAGATTTTTCTGAATTTTTGATATATTTAACAATTAATTCACGCTATTATGATATAATAAAATCATAATAAAAATTTAATAAAGGGGTTTTAATGAAAAAACTTGTAATTATATCTGTAGCAACTGTTGCAGTATTAACATTTAGCGGATGTGGAAATAGTTCTAAAGAAG
>JALSPE010000095.1 GCA_026986085.1 Campylobacteraceae bacterium
CCCTCTACTTTTTTAGATTTTAACAAACCTTTTTTTATCTTTGCATATACTGCTTGACGAGATATGCCACACTCTTTAGCATACTCAGATGGCTTAATTAATCTACTCATACTAACTCCTTCTGTTTGATTGGACGCCAAACGAACAAAGTCCGTTTGACTACGCTAACGCTGAGTTCTCTTCAGCAGAGGGCTCTCGCGCTTTGCGCTTTTGTTTAATTGGACGCAAAATGAGCAAAGCCCATTTTACTACGCTAACGCTGAGTTTTTTCCTCATTGGACGCCAAACGAACAAAGTCCGTTTGGCTACGCTAACGCTGAGTTTCCCTCGGCGGGAAGCCCTCGCGCTTTGCGCTTTTGATTGGACGCAAAACGAACAAGTCCGTTTTGCTACGCTAACGCTGAGTTCTCTTTAGCAGAGGGCTCTTGCGTCTTGTGCTTTTTGTTTAGTTTGGTATTAATTAAAATATCAAACTTTTTTATAAGTTTAGCTCTTATATTATATATAATGTAAGAGCAACTATTTTGAAGAGTTAATCAAATAGCTCTTCTATATTTTCTAGTATGCCTTCTATTTCGATATCTTTCTCTTCTATTTCTTGTTTTAGTTTAGCAATTTCTGATTCTAATCTTTTAATTTCATCTTCTAGTTGAGTTGTATCTTGAACTCCTCCTCCACTTTGTAGTTGCTTTTTTAACTCTGCATTCTCTTTTGCAATCTGTTCATAGTTGTTTTTCCACTCGTCTATTTTAGCTTTTAATCTCTCAAGAGCTGTCATTTTTACCCTTTTTAATAAAATCTTTAGCTAATAATAACAAATTATTAGTAAAATACAAGTAATTATATATAAAGGTTAAGTAAATTGGCAGATTTTAAGTTAAATAGTAGTTATAAACCTTCAGGTGATCAGCCTAATGCAATAGATGAGTTGGTTAATTCTATAAATAAGCCAAATAGATATCAGACTCTGCTTGGTGTTACAGGTAGTGGAAAGACTTTTACAATGGCTAATATAATAGAGAAGACAAAAAAGCCTACTCTTATTATGACGCACAATAAAACTCTTGCAGCTCAGCTTTATAGTGAATTTAAGAGCTTTTTTCCTGAAAATCATGTTGAGTATTTTATAAGTTACTATGACTACTATCAGCCAGAGGCGTATATTCCACGACAAGACCTTTTTATAGAGAAAGATAGCTCTATAAATGATGAGTTAGAGCGATTAAGGTTAAGTGCAACAGCTAGTTTGCTAAGCCATGATGATGTAATAGTTGTTGCTTCGGTTTCGGCAAATTATGGTTTGGGTAGTCCTCAGGATTATAAAGAGATTGTGCAAAAGCTTAGAGTTGGGCAAGAGTATAGCCAAAGAGCAATGCTTATGCGTTTTGTAGATATGGGATATAAGAGAAATGATGCCTATTTTGACAGAGGTGATTTTAGGGTAAATGGAGAGGTTATAGATATTTTTCCTGCTTATAATGAGGAGTTGGCTTATAGGATAGAGTTTTTTGGAGATGAGATAGAGGCACTTTATAGTTTTAACTCTTTAACTGGAGAAAAGATAGCAGATTATAAAGAGATTACAATATACTCTACCAATCCATTTATAGTATCTAAAGATAAGTTATCAAATGCAATAAAGAGTATAGAAGAGGAGCTTGGGGAGAGGTTGGCTTTTTATCAAAAAGAGGGGCGAATGGTGGAGTATAATCGCTTAAAGCAGAGAACTGAATTTGATTTGGAGATGATGGAGAGCACGGGCTCTTGTAAGGGGATAGAGAACTACTCACGCCACTTAACAGGAAAAAAAGAGGGTGAGACGCCATATTCGATGATGGATTATTTTGAGATGATGCATGGAGATGATTATATGGTGATGGTTGATGAGTCACATGTTTCGCTTCCTCAATTTAGAGGAATGTATGCTGGAGACAGGAGCAGAAAAGAGGTCTTGGTTGAGCATGGGTTTAGGTTGCCAAGTGCGCTAGATAATAGACCATTAACTTTTGATGAGTATATAAATAAAGCACCTAGTTATCTATTTGTAAGTGCAACTCCAAGCGATATAGAGTTGGAATTATCTAGCACTGTTGCTGAGCAGGTTGTGCGACCAACTGGGCTTTTAGACCCTGTAATAGAGGTTATAGATAGCCAAAACCAAGTTGCGCATTTGCATGATGAGATAAAAAAGGTAATAGAGAGAGGAGATAGAGTTTTAGTAACAGTATTGACAAAAAAGATGGCAGAGGAGCTTAGCACTTTTTATAACGATATGGGTATAAAGACACAATATATGCACTCTGATTTAGATGCAATAGAGAGAAACCAGATAATTCGCTCTTTGAGAGTAGGGGAGTTTGATGTATTAGTAGGAATTAATCTGCTTAGAGAGGGGCTGGATTTACCAGAAGTGGCATTGGTTGCAATTTTAGATGCCGATAAAGAGGGCTTTTTGCGCTCTAGCACAGCACTTATTCAAACAGCTGGGAGAGGAGCAAGAAATGAAAATGGTAGAGTTTTGATGTATGCTAAGAGAATTACAAAGTCTATGAAAGAGACAATAGATACAACAAATGCAAGAAGAGCTAAACAGATAGAGTATAATAAAAAACATAATATTACCCCAAAAAGCACAAAGAGAACTTTGGATACAAATTTAAAGGTAGAAGATAGTGCTCAGCTATATAATAGAGCAAACAGAGCAGATAAGATACCAGCAAAAGAGAGACAGGCTTTAGTTAAAGAGTTAAAAGCAAAGATGTTAGCAGCTTCAAAACGCTTAGATTTTGAAGAGGCAGCTAGGTGTAGAGATGAGATTGCAAAATTGAAGAAGTTGTAGGGGTTGGGTTTTGAAGCTGTTTTAATAAGACGCGAATTTGGTAGATTTACAATTAACAAACTATTTGGTAGGTTTTAAAGCTACATTAGATAGACGCGAATGAATTCGCGTATCCGTGTGATTTAAAGTTTATAAAACGAACATTCTCCAATAAAACTTCTATTCAAGCCCAATAATTCCGTGTGTTATATAAAAACAGTTGCAAAGCCCTGCTATATAGGTATTTACGACTGTTTTTTGTCGTGACTACAGTTCTTGACTATATTAAATTAAATAAAATACTTATTTTAGCACCTTATTAATATATTCGTGCCTATTTTCTAAGAATGTCCGAAAAAAGTGATTTTATTTTTTGGATCCTCAAATTTATTCGAAGTAGAAGAGCCAAGTTTTTATAACGAGAAGATTTTATGATTGATATTTGAGATTGAATTTTGTGTGGTGTGAACTGATGTAGGGCTGTTTTGGTTAGACGCGAATGAATTCGCGTGTCCGTTTTTTTGTATTCGTTTTTGGTGTGGTAATACTTTTGTTACTCCTCTTCTTTATGTAAAACGCTGCATAGTTGTAAGCCGTGTAGGAATATTGTCCATGATATGTATATCCATAAAAAGAGAAACAGAACTATAGATACTGCTCCGTAGATTGTTGTGTAGGTTTTGTTGTAGTATAGATAGATTACAAATATAGATTTTGCTATAAACCATACAAGTGTTGCTATAAATGAGCTTAGGGCAACAACTTTTTTTGATAGTTTATCTTTGGGGGTTATTTTATATATGGTGTAGATAATTGCCCATATGATTATAAATTGTAGCATTTGTGGTCCAATATGTAGAGTGTTATCAAATTTGGTAAAGAGCCATATGGTGCCACCAATTGCTAAGGGTATAAATATAAGTAGGCTGCCATATAGCAATATTGCCTCTAGTGGCGACCTTCTCTCTTTGTCGAATATATCATTTACGATATAGTCAAAATCTCTAAAGAACATAATAGCAGCTATTACAACATACCCAAAGCCAATAATTCCCATACTAGAGGCGTTTGATACAAAGTTATCTATCCATGACATTATCTGTTTTGAGCTTCCTGGCATAAGGGAGTTTGCTATAATTGTGTGAATATCTGAGTAGAATTGGTTAAAAATTGGAGTATAGATTACTATCGAGAGGATAATTACAATTAGTGGAATTATAAAAAATATAGTAGCCCAACTCATACTTGCGGCGTAGAAGCTCACTTTTGGTTCAAAAAGCTCTTTTATAAAGCTTTTTGTTAATTTAAAAATATATAATAGTAAGTTTTTATAATTCTTTATTTTCAATTATAGTCCCATTTTCCCTGGATTTAATATATTGTTTGGATCAAATGCCTCTTTTACCCTAGCAAAGAGTTCTCTCTCCTCTTTGCTAAAGGCAATATCCATAAATTCAGCTTTGCTTAAACCAATTCCATGCTCTCCACTTAGTGTTCCACCCATATTGACAACTAGTTGAAAAATCTCTCTTATGGCTTTATGACCATCTTCTAGCTCTTGTTTATTGTTACCATCTACCATTACATTTACATGAATATTACCATCTCCTGCATGTCCAAAGCATGGAACAACAAGATTATACTTTGCTCCAATTTTATATATCTTCTCTAGCGCTTCAGGTAGCATACTTCTAGGAACCGAGATATCTTCATTTAATTTTTTACTACCATAAATCGTAATTGATTGTGATGCACCTCTTCTTGCCTTCCATACTTCATCTCTTTGCTCTTTTGTATCGGCTACTCTAAAGTCGCTTGAGCCATTCTCTTTAAATGACTCTTCTAAAATTTTAAGCTGAAATTCAACCTCTTCTTCTACATTTCCATCTACATCGCCTATTAGTAGTGCTCCTGCATTGCTTGGTAGCTCAATTCCTAGTTTCTCTTTTACAGCTTTTACCACCAAAGAGTCTAAAAACTCCATAGCAACAGGATTTGCTCCGTTAGCTAGAGATTTAAAGACTGCATTCATAGCACTTTTGACATCTGGAAATACACCCATATAAGACTTAGTAAAACGGGGTTTTGGTATTAGTTTTAGGGTAATTTGTGTAATTACTGCTAGAGTCCCTTCACTTGCTGTTAAAATTCCTGCTATATTGTAACCTGCAACATCTTTAATTGTCTTTTTTCCTGCTCTTATTATATCTCCATTTGGCAAGACTGCTCTAAGAGCCATTACAAAATCTTTTGTAATTCCATACTTTGCTGCTCTCATACCTCCTGCATTTTCGCTAACATTTCCACCAAGAGTGCTGTAGTCTTCACTTGCTGGGTCTGGTGGATATAGTAGTCCTACCTCTTCTACTGCTTTTTGCAAATCTTTATTTATAACTCCTGGTTGAACAATTGCTAGCATATTTTCCATATCTATCTCTATAATATTGTTCATATGCTTCTCCATTGCCAAAACAATACCACCATTTACAGGTAAAGCACCCCCTGTGAAGCCACTTCCTGCTCCTCTTGGAACAATGACTATAGCATTTTCATTGCAGTAACTTAATATTTTGCTAATATCGCTCTCATCTCTTGGAAATAGCACAGCATCAGGTTCATAGTAGGTTCTTGTTGCATCGTAACTATAGGCTCTTTTGTGAGCTTTATCTGTATATATATTTTCACTTCCTACTAAATTTGTAAAAAACTCAATATCTTTTTCATTTAATTTCATTTTAGACTCTCTTTTAAGATTGTTTCTCCACTTATAGCATCAATAACTTCAATAGTGTTACCTTTTGTTACAATTACTAAGCCAATTGCCGTTAATTTTGCAAAATCTTTATAGTTTGAACTTCCTTTGTTTGCGATATAGGCTTCGTAAATTTTTGGATTAATATCTTTTACACCAAGTTGGCTTACAATTTGATTATATCTATCTTTTGGTGCTAAAATTAGTGCTTTATTGTAATTTAAACCACTAATTACTCTATCTCCCACCTTGGGAATAGGCTTGATTTTTGCCAAATTAGTGCCACCTACGGGGTCTTTGTCTATTATTTTTAATTTATTTGGAGAGAGCTGTTTTGCAAATAGAAGTGCATACTCTCCATTTGGTGTATCTCTTACTACAATAGCACTCATTCCATTGAGTGGAAGTGGCTCATTTATAGTTATAATGTCCCCATTTACAGAGTTTATTGTTGTATATACTTTGTTTGGTATTGTTAAAGCAATGCTATATATTGTAATAGAAATTATTAGGTATAGTTTTCTCATTAAGTTTTATCCTTTTTTCTCTAATTGTATCAAAATATAGATTAGATTTTAAATTTTAGGTATAATTGCAAAATAATAGTTTAAATTTTAAGGATTTAATTATGCGTTTTTTACTTTTTATAGTGTTGGCAATCTCGGCCATTTGGGCAGGGGATTATAAATTAAAGTATTGGAAAGCTGGAGAGAGCTTTGGAGAATACTTAACAAAACATAAAATTGACTCTACTAAATTCTACTCACAAATAGCTCCTGATGATGTTAAATTTCTATCTTCTATTATGTCTAAATCGCCTTTTTTTGAAAATAGTGAAAATGGCAAGTTAAAAGAGGCGCTTATTCCTATAGGAGAGCAGATGCAGATATATATCTCTAAAATGGGAGATGATTATAAGTTTGATATCATTCCGTTAAAATATAAAGTTGTTAAAGATAGAGTAACTATTAAAATAGAGAATAACTGCTTTATTGATATTAAAAAGGCAACTAATAATCCACATATTGCAACTTACTTAAAAAGAGTATTTAAAGATAAGTTAAATTTTAAAAAGCTTAGAAAAGGGGATATTGTATCTATAGAGTATGAGCAAAAGAGTATAGAAGGGCTTCCTTGGGATGAGCCAAAGATAGAAGCTGCCTATATAAAAAGGGGAGATAGTGAATATTTTGCAATTAAAGAGGGTGAGGGTTACAAAATTTACTCAAATAAAGAGAGTAGCGAAACAAAAGTTGTAACAAGCTCTACAAGTGCTAAGTATCAAGCTTTTAGATATCCTTTGAGAAAAATTAGAATTACTTCTAAATTTACTTATAAGAGATGGCATCCAATTTTGCATAGGTATCGTCCACATTTGGGTATAGATTTTGGTGCAAAAAGAGGAGAGCCTATCTATGCAATATCTAGTGGAAAGGTTATATATTCGGGTTGGATGAGAGGTTATGGTAAGGTTATAAAGATAGATCACGGCAATGGCGTAGTCTCCTTATATGCTCATCAGAGTAAGCTTTTGGCTAAGGTGGGGCAGAGAGTTAAAACTCATCAAATAATTGGAAAGATTGGCACAACTGGCAGAAGCACAGGTCCTCACTTGCATTTAGGGGTATATAAAAGGGGAAGACCAGTAAATCCAGCAAATTATTTAAATCATATAGTTAAAATTAATGATGGAGTAACTATTAAAAAAAGTGTAAAAATTGTTCATAATTTAAGAAAAGAGCTACCTTTTAGAGCAAAAATAGTATATAATTCTCTCAAAAAAGAGAATAGCAATTCATACAGATGGAAGAATTTAGATTCTACAGTAAAAATTGTTATACAAAAGAGAGAAGATAAACATGCAAGAGTCAAATTACGAACTACAAAAGGAGATGCTTGAGAATTTAATTAGTAATCCTAAAGAGTTCGAGCATCGCCACTCAAGCGATATTGCAAAAGTATTAAAAGAGATATATCATAATGAAGGTAAAGAGAGCTACATAAACTACCTTCGTAAAATTCCAGAAGAGTATTTAGGGGAAGTTCTGCTTGAACTTCCAGAGTATTTAAAAGATGAAGCATTAGAAGAGCTCTCTGTTAAAAAACTAGCAGAGGTTGTAGATGAGCTAGATAGTGATGATGCAGCTGATTTAATACAAGACATAGCAGAGCTAGATAGTCAAAAAGAGCAAGAGATTTTATCTAATTTAGATGATGAAGATGTAGAGGATATTAAAAGGCTTCAAAAGTTTGATGAAGATGAAGCAGGTTCTGTTATGCAAACAGAGCTATTTAGTGCAAAATTAGATGAGAAGATTGGCGACTCTATAGAGAGGCTTAAAGAGTTAAAAGATGAGTATGGATTAGAGAATATCTATATGGTTTTTTTGGTAGATGAGTTTGATTTTTTAATAGGCTATATACCTTTAGAGGATGTGATTACATTTGATTTTAGTAAAACTTACAGAGAGTATTTAAAAGAGCAGTATAAAAGGGTTCGTTCTCTAAAGGCTACAGACTCAATAGATGATGTTATTAAGTATTTTGAAGATTACGATTTGGTTGTGTTGCCAATTACAGATAGTGATGGTAAATTAATAGGTAGAGTTACATCTGATGATATCTATGATATTATAGAAGAGAGAGCAACTGAACAAATATATAAGATGGCAGGGGTTGATGAAGAGAGTGAAGATGAGAGAGATGTTAAGATAATTACAAAAAAGAGGGCAATTTGGCTTGGGGTAAATCTATTTACTGCAATAGCCGCTTCTTTTGTAATTGGATTGTTTGACCAGACAATTCAAGCTTATGTGGCACTTGCTGTTTTAATGCCAATAGTTGCTTCGATGGGTGGAAATGCGGGGACACAGACTCTAACAGTAATGGTTAGACAATTGGCATTAGAGGAGATAAATTGGAAAGAGGCAAAACAGGCAATTAGCAGAGAGGTTTTGGTCTCTTTACTTAATGGTATGATATTTGCTTTTGTGATGGGGTTAGTTGCCTATTTTTGGTTTGGTGATTATAAGTTGGGTATTGTAATTGGAGCAGCTATGGTTATAAATTTGCTTTTTGCCGGGCTATTTGGAGCAATTATACCTTTGACGCTTAAAAGAGTTGGAATTGACCCAGCAGTAGCAAGTAGTGTTTTATTGACAACTGTTACAGATATTGTTGGTTTTTTCGCCTTTTTGGGTCTTGCAAAAATTATATTATTGGGGTAGATTATGGATTTTATTATAGAGAATTTTAGTGTAAAACCGTTGCAAAATGGAGAGTATATAAGAGCATATCTTGCTACATATAAAATAAATGGTGAGAGTAGAGATTGGGAGCTAATTAAAGTAGGTAACAGTGTAGCAATATTAATTTACAACAGAAGTTCAAATTCGTTTGTTTTGGTTAAGCAGTTTAGACCAGCTCTATATTTTAATCATAAAATTAACTATACTTATGAGCTTTGCGCAGGATTGGTGGATAAAGATTTAACACTTGAAGAGATAGCGTCAGAAGAGGTTTTGGAAGAGACTGGTTTTAAGGTATCTTCTAGTGATTTAAAAAAGATAACATCTTTTTATACAAGTGTAGGCTCTTCAGGTTCAAGACAGCATCTGTATTATGTTGAGGTTGATGAGAGTTGTCGTTTAAATAGTGGAGGTGGTGTAGAGGGAGAAGAGATGATAGAGGTTGTGGAAATTCCTATTGAAAGCTCTGATGATTTGATATATAGTGAGGATATTGCCACTACACCAGGGTTGATGTTTGCATTCGAGTGGTTTAAGAACAATCGTTCATAAAGGATAGAGATGAGAAAATCTACAATAACAAATTTAATAGCACTAGTTATGGTTGCTCTATCTTTTTATGCTCCAGAGCAATTTAGTGATTATCTATATTATGGTGGATTATTTGCTCTATCTGGGGCTATTACGAATCAGATTGCTATCTATATGTTATTTAACAGGGTTCCACTTCTTTATGGCTCTGGCATTATAGAGTTAAATTTTGAAAAGTTTAAAAGTGCTATTAAAGAGATGATAATGGAGCAATTTTTTACAAAAGAGCGTTTAGAGAGCTTTTTAAGTGATGAAGAGAGCAAAATAGATTTAACGCCAATTATAGAGGAGACAGATTTTAATGTTGCATTTGATGCACTTAAAGAGAGTGTGATGGAGTCTAAATTTGGACAAGTTATTAATATGTTTGGAGGAGAGGATACGCTAGAGGGTTTAAGGGATAAGTTTACTAAAAAGTTGAAGAGTGCAATTTTATCTATTGTTTCAAGCGATACTTTTAAAAAGCAGATAGATTATCATCTTAAAAGTTCATCATTTAGCGAAGATTTAATAGAAAAGGTAGATGCTATAGTAGATAGTAGATTAAAAGAGTTAGGACCAAAGAGTGTAAAAGAGTTATTAGATAGACTAATTAGAGAGCATTTGGAGTGGCTGGTAGTTTGGGGTGGATTATTTGGAGGCTTAATTGGCATAATATCTACTATTGTTAAGAGTTACTTTTAGTGGTATAATCTTATTGACAAATAAAAGGATTTAGATAATTTGGCACTAAAATATTTCAAATCGATATATTTTAAGCGTATATTTATTAATATAGTTATAATATTAATAAATATTTCAAAGGAGATTGTTATGAAATTGGTCAAATTAAGCATATTGGCAATATTGGTTGCAGTTATTAATGGATGTGCAAGTAGCTCTAATGCCGTTGCAATGAATTTGTATGACCCAAATAGTGGAGAGTATGAAGAGACATCAGGTGTTTCAGTTGTTGTTACACAAGAGATGATAGATGAAGCAAAAGCTAATTTAAAGAAGTAGGGCAATCCTATTTCATAATTAAACTTTTGCCTCGAATCAATTCGAGGGTTCAGGGTGATTTTTAATTGACTTAGTGTCTAATATGAGATAGCTTAACTTTTATCTGTTTAATATCTTTTTATTAGGTATTGGCAATGGCACTGTTTACATTAAAAAATAAGTTAATATTAGGTGTGAAAGTTAGGTAGTCTTATAAATTACTTTCACTAAAAGAACTTATTTCAAACAATACGGACACGCGAATTCATTCGCGTCTATTAGGGCTTATTAGTAGAGTTTAAATTTTTGCCTCGAATAAATTTGAGGGTTTGGAGTGATTTTTAATTTTTATTTATTAAAATACTCTTCTACTAAATTATCCAAATACTCCATTCTCTCTTTTCCTTTTGGCATATTCTCTCTTAAGCTTTTTA
>JALSPE010000096.1 GCA_026986085.1 Campylobacteraceae bacterium
CTATCAAGTTCATCATCTAAAGCTAGATTTCCATACTTTTCATAATCCCTTTTGCCTTTTTTCTCATTACGATAGAGATAGACAATATAGTAATAAAATATTACTACTGCTAAACCTGTCCCTATAAGATACATATAGATTCTAATCTGTTCTAACTCTACCGAACTCATTAAACAACCTTACTTTAATCTATTTAAATATGCAATTAAAGCTACAACTTCTGGAACTTTACCAGACTCAACAGCTTTTACTAAATCTTCTTTTTTAGTCTCTTTTGCAATTTTAAGAGCCTCAGGAAGAATTTTAGTTTTCAAGCGTTTTTTAAATGCATCTTTTCCTTTTTTTATACCATCGTCATAAGGATAATTAAACACTACTTTATCAGTTACAGCTTCTGCATATGCTGTTTCCAAATCTGCTGCATTTGTAAATTGATGCTTATATGCTGGCATAATAGAATCAGGAACTAAATCTTTTGGATTCCACATATGATTTGCATGCCAATCAGAAGTTCTATAATTTCCAATTCTATGTAAATCTGGACCAGTTCTTTTACTTCCCCAAAGGAATGGTCTATCATATGCATACTCTCCACTTAAAGAGTATTGACCATATCTATCTGTCTCAGATTTAAATGGTCTAATTAACTGTGAATGACAAGCTATACAGTTATCTTTTTTATAAACCTCTTTACCAGCCAACTCCAATACACTATAAGGTTTAAGACCCTTAACAGGTCTAGCAGCCTCTGCAAAGCTTGGTAAAATCTCTACCAATCCTGCATATGCAATTACAACAAACACACCCACTGCAAAAAAGAATGGGTTTTTCTCTAACCAATGAAACATTATCCTACCTCCTTATGCCATAGGTGATCTATATCTAGGTTCTTGCTCTATTCTTCTACCTGCTGTTGCAGTTTTAAAGAAGTTATAAGCAAACATAAACATACCTGTTAAGAACAATAAACCACCAAGTGCTCTAATTGCATAATATGGATGAAGCGCTGTAACAGTATCGATAAAGCTATAAACTAAGTTACCATACTCATCAACTGCTCTCCACATCATACCTTGTGTTATACCTGCAATCCACATAGATGTAAAGTATAATACAACACCTATTGTTTGAATCCAAAATTGTGCTTCAAGTAGTGATTTAGAGTAAATCTCTCTTTTAAATACTCTTGTTGACATATGCATAATTGCTGCAAAAATCATAAATGCAACCCAACCAAGAACACCATCATGAACATGTCCTGGAATCCAATCTGTAAAGTGTGCAATTGCATTAACAGATTTAACTGCTTGAATTGGACCCTCTAGTGTAGAAAGCATATAGAATGTAGATGCTAAAACCATAAACTTAATTAATGGATTTTCTGTTAATTGATTCCACTCACCCTTCATTGTAAGAAGCATATTAATTGCACTTCCCCAAGATGGTAAAATTAAAACAACTGAGAATACAGAACCCATTGTTTGCATCCAATCTGGAACAGTTGACCATAACAGGTGGTGACCACCAGCCCAAAGATAAACAAACATTAATCCCCAGAAAGACAATAAAGATAATTTATATGAGTAAACTGCTTGTCCAGACTCTTTTGGTAAAAAGTAGTAAATAATAGCAATAATAGGAACAGTAAATACAAATGCAACTGCATTATGTCCCCACCACCATTGAACTAGAGCATCGTTTGTTCCAGCATACATAGATACAGAGTGATACCAAGCACCAACTCCACCAGAAAAGAATATAGTAGGAACTTCAGCATTATTAAATAGATAAAGCATTGCAACACCTAAGAATGTAGCAATGTAATACCACATAGAGATATATAAAGATCTCTCTCTTCTCATACCTATTAAACCAAACATAATAACACCCCATAACACCCATACTACAACTGTTAGGGCATCTAAAGGCCACTCCATTTGAGCATACTCTTTACTTGCAGTAATACCCATTAATTCAGAAACAACCATACCAGTTGCTAAAATTAAATATAGTGTAAATTGTAATTTACCTAAAAACATCAAAAGTTTAGACTCACCCATAGATACTTTTAAAACTCTTGGACCCGCATAATAAAAAGTAGCAAAAATACCACTAACGGTAAAGCCAAAAATAACTACATTTGTGTGAAGTGGTCTAAGTCTTGAGAATGTTCCATACTCACCAAATAAATAGTTTAAATCTGGAAATGCCAATTGTGATGCAATTAAAACACCAATTGTCATACCAACAATACCAAATATTACAGCTGTCCACATATACAGCTTAGCAACGGAATAATCATACTCCATAGTCGCACTAGATTGCATATAGCCCTCCTAAAAAATTATATTTGTTACAGAGTAACAGTAACAAGTTGATTATATGCAACTTTTTCTATAACTAAACTTAAAAAGCATAGAAAATATTTAATTAATTTTTATAAGTTTACCTTAAGATAAAACTATAAATTAGTGATATTTTTTTAATTTATTCCATAAAATGAAGCTTTTATATTAGTAAGAGTATTTAGCTAAAGAATTTTATGCTTTTCCTTTAGCTTTTTGGATACTATTTATATATAAATATTCAATATTTATATTTTTTTCTGTGGGTAAATTTGTAGCAACCTCTTCTAAAACTCTATCAAAATCATTAAATAGATAATTAGCAAGTGAACCTGGAATTGGATTAATCTCATTTAGATAAACTTCACCATCTACTACAAAGAAATCGCATCTAATTATAGCACCTTTAAATAATGAACTATAAACCTTTTTAAAACTTCTCTCCAGCTTATCTTTTAAATCGCTATCTATCTCAGCTTGTAGAACTCTCTCATCTCTAGAGAAATCCATATATTTTTTATCAAAATCTAAAAACTCCTCTTTTTGTGGCTCTTCAACTATAGATAAATGCCACTCATCCCCAAAACAACCAGCCAAGTTATACTCTTTAATACCCTCTATAAATGGTTCAATAATCACTTGTTCATCAAATTCAAAAGCTACATCCAAAGCATAATCTAAATTCTCTTTACTCTTAACAATAGATACGCCAATAGAGCTACCAAGCCTTACAGGCTTAATAATTACAGGATACTTTAAATCTAAATTTCTACTATCTTCTACATCTACTAACCTATAATCAATACTCTTTATACCAATTGACTGCGCATAAAATTTTGTATATAATTTATTAAAACTCAATACCGATGCTTCTACTCTAGGACCTATAAATTTAATATCAAAAAACTCAAATAGAGATGCTAATTTTCCATCTTCTCCATCTCTTCCATGAATTAAATTAAGTGCTACATCAAATTCAACTTTTTTGTTACCAAATAACCCACTTACAAAAAAGCCACCTTTTTGTAGATTTAACTTTTTACTCTTTTTTAAATACTCTTTTGAGCTGAAAAATTTAGACTTCATATCATCTTTTTCTATAAGATAAAAATCTCTATTCGCATCAATAAAAATAAATTGCAAATTGTGTTTTTTTACTACACCCTTTATTGTAATTGCACTAACAATACTTATCTCATGCTCAAAACTACTACCACCAAATACTACTGCTATATCCATTCTACACCTTTACCTTTTTACTAAACTCTTTAAATATATATGCACTCTCATGAGGACCAGGACTCGCCTCTGGGTGGTGCTGAACAGAAATTATATTTCCACATCTATACTCCAACCCCTCTATTGTATTATCAAATAGGTTAATATGTGTAACTTTTGCTACATTTGTAATACTATCTGGAACATTATAGTTATGATTTTGTGCCGTAATTTCAACTTTTCCACTCTCTTGGCTCTTAACTGGATGATTACCACCATGGTGACCAAACTTTAATTTATATGTATCAAACCCATGAGCAATAGATAACATCTGATGCCCAAGACATATACCAAAGATAGGTATTTTAGCATCTATTAACTCTTTAACAATCTCTTTTTGCTCATCTAAAACCAAAGGATCACCTGGTCCATTAGATAAAAAAACTCCACCTATTTCATTACTTTTAAATTTATCTATAACTACAGAAGCTTTAGTATCTGCTGGAATAACCTCTACCTCTAATCCAGAAGTTACCAACTCATTTAAAATATTTCTCTTTATGCCAAAATCGTATGCAACTATCTTTTTACTTGTAGTTGGTTTTGTATATTTAAACTCTCTTGCATCATATTTACCACTATTATGTATATATGGCTTTTTTGTTGTAACCTCTTTAATATAATTTATATCACCAATTTTTAAAGAGCTATTTAATATCTTAGCCAACTCCTCTTTATCACTAATTTCAGTAGAGGCAACCATCTCCATAGCACCCTCATCTCTTAACATTTTTGTTAAATATCTTGTATCAATATCACAAATACCCAAAATATTAAATCTCTTTAGCAACTCATCTAAAGACTCTTCAGCTCTAAAGTTAGAGTATCTTTGTTGATAACTTCTAACAATTACACCCTTACAAAATGCTCCATTACTCTCAAAATCTTCACTATTGCAACCTACATTTCCAATCTCTGGCATAGTAAAAGTTATAAATTGCCCTGCATAGCTAGGGTCTGTTATAATCTCTTGGTAACCACTTAGAGATGTATTAAATACTACCTCCCCAACAGTAGTTCCCTCTGCTCCAAAACTCTTAGCCTCCAAAAAGAGACCATTCTCAAAATACAACCAAATCTTACTCAAAGCAACCCCTTTCATACACTAATCACTACTAAAGCATCCCTCTTCTGTTTAACTCTTCTTTAAACAGTTTTTCATAAATTAACTCATACTCACTGCTTCCAGGTAGTATCTCTTTTTCCATCCTGCTTATCTTATCATACACAATATCATCTATCTCATCATACGCTTTTGCATACTCTCTAAAAGCATTAAATATTACATTCTTAACTTGATTATCATTAACTTCATACTCTATTAGATACTCTTCATACAACTCATCTAATATCTTATGAGATAAGTCGCTGTATCTATCATCATAATTCATAATAATATCAAACTCTGGAGCAAGTCTCTTTTTAATCATAAAGAATAATTGCCTATCATCTGCTCTTTGAGTCTCTATCTCATCATAGTGCTCATCTAAAATCTCAGCCACTTTAGCATCTAACTCTTTCTCTTTTTTTAAGTTATCTAAAATAATTTTATCTGCTGCATCAACAACTTCATCTTTTCCTTTTAAAAGTCTTACAAAAGGAGCTTTAATTAAATCGATAGCAATCTTCCCTGCTACCAACCTACTCTGGTTTGGTTTTAATCTCATAATATCTCCTTTAATCTCTAATTATAGTATCATCTCTATCTGGCGAAGTAGATATTATACCAATTTTTGCTCCACACATCTTCTCTAATTCCAAAATGTAATCTTGTGCCTCTTTTGGAAGTTTACTAAACTCTCTAGCACCTTCACTCTTTGCCCAACCTTTAAACTCTTTATATACAGGTTTAACTCCATCAAGGGTGTATGGAACATAATCTATCTCTTTACCATCAATCTCATAAGCTACACAAACTTTAATACTATCTAAGCCATCTAATACATCTAATTTCATTAAAGCTATATTGCTAACACCATTAAGCCTAACTGCATGTTTCATAGCAACTGCATCAAACCAACCACATCTTCTAGGTCTCCCTGTTGTGGTTCCAAATTCACTTCCTTTCTCTCTTAAATACTCTCCATCCTTGCCCAAATCTTCACTAGGAAATGGTCCATTACCAACCCTTGTGCAGTAAGCTTTTGCAATTCCAATAACTTCTCCTATTGTATGAGGTGATATCCCCAAACCACTACAAGCACCAGCACTTATTGTAGTAGAGCTTGTAACATACGGATAAGTTCCGTGGTCAATATCTAGCATTGTTCCTTGCGCACCCTCTAGTAACACATTTTTATTGTTATCTAATGCATCCCAAACCATAAGAGTAGTATCTGTTATATATAAACCTAACTTCTCTTTATACTCAATCAAATCAGCCAACAAATCTCTATCATTTGGTGTCTCAACACCCATAGCATCAAATATTGGTCGATAAATATTAAAATAATTCATAATATCTTGAGTTAATTTTTCAGGGTCTAAAAGCTCCCCAACTCTATGCCCAACTCTAGTAATTTTATCTCCATATGCTGGTCCAATACCCTTACCTGTTGTGCCTATTGCTTTATCTCCCTTTAACTTTTCTCTAGCTTGGTCAATTAATGCATGATAAGGCAATAAGAGATGTGCCTTGTCAGATATATATACCCTGCCTTCTATATTATCAAATTGCTCCAACTCTTTAATAAAATCTTTAGGCGATAAAACAACACCATTCCCAACTATATTTACTGCATTTGGGTTTAAGATACCAGATGGAACTAAATGAAGTGCATACTTTTTACCCTCGGTAACAATAGTATGACCAGCATTGTGTCCACCTGCAAATCTACAGACAAAATCTACCTCTTGTGCTAAATGATCAACAATTTTACCCTTACCTTCATCTCCCCACTGTAATCCAACTATTAAACTTGCTCTGTTTGTGTCACTATTTTGCATCTAATCCCTTTGCATCTTATTTGCTATTATATCATCAGTATATATGGCAAAACCTGCACCATCTACACCTTTTATCTTATATATACCACCAGTAGCATACAACTTAATACCACTAAATGCTCTAAAAACTAATGAGTTATAGTATCTCATTGGTGCATAATAAAGAGGTGAAATCAATATATCTTCTATATTAACACCTTCTATTTTTATATTTTTAATAGCACTTTTAATCTTATTTAACTCAACTCTTAAATCATCTGGATATATATCTAAATTCTCTAAATCTTTTATACTGTTAATCTCTACTAGCTTCTCTATCCAGCTAAATTTACTATTTAAAATTTTCTCTAATTTTATATCTTTTATATCATCAATCTCAAACCCATACTCTTTTACCAAAATATGAGCAATAGCTATATTTGCTATTTGAAAATTAAACTTTAAATCTAATCTCTCTAGCAACTCTAAAGAGAGCTCTAGCACTTCATTAAATGTTCCATCAATTATCTCGGCACCCACTTGATGCTGCTCTAAAGTAGGAAATGAATATACAGGCTGAATATAAAACCACCTCTTATGAACACTACTCTTTAATCTTTTTGTTACAATTCTAACCACATCAACTGTAGAGTCAGCTCTTAAACTAACCTCTTCATTTGTTGCATCATTTAATCTAACCAAAACTCTACTGTTTTCAAAACTCTCTTTTTGATGATATGAAAACAGTGGCGTTACAATTTCACTAAAATCTCTATCTTCTAAATAGTTTGCACACTGAGTCTCTATCTCTCTTTTTAACTTTGCGCTCTCTTTAAAATATAGCCTACTGCCACTTGGAATCTCATGTTCAAATACCATTAAGCCAACTCCAATTTTAAAGTTTTGCTAAATACTTTAGCTCCAACTCCACTATACTCTAATCTTCCAAGCTCAGCCAATGCACTCTCTATAGAATCTACAACCCAAAGCATATCGCCACTCTCAATTAAGCCCATATTGTTAATTCTAAAAATTTTGCCCTTTAGATGATCTTGTCCACCTGCTATATTTACTCCATATTTACTTTTTAACAATGCTCTAATATCCTCTGCATTCTCATCAATAATAGTAGCCATAGATAAAGCAGGAGATTTAGGATAAATTTTTAATCCTAAGCTTTTAAGAGCTTCTAAAAGAGCTTTATGTCTTGCTTTGGTAACCTTATAGAGCCTATCTTCTCCACCAAATTCATCTATCAAATCAAATACCTTGTTTAAACCAATAATCAAAGTTGTTGCGGCTGTATAAGCAGTTGTATTCTTTTCCTGTTTTGCTATTTCACTAGCCAGATTTAGGTAATAACCCTTCCCTTCTCCAACTCTATTTAATGCCTCATCACTCAAACCCAGCATTGCAAGTCCTGGAGGTAACATAAATGCTTTTTGACTACCTGCAATTAAAGCATCTATATTAGTTACATCTATTGGCTCTACCCCAACAGCAGTAATTCCATCTGCTATTACAATAATATCTTTATTAAACTCTTTTACAGCTTTTGCAATCTCTTCTACTGGGTGCCTAAGCCCTCCTGCACTTTCACAAATTTGGATAGCAACAGAGTCAATATCGCTACTCTCTCTAAGGGCTTTTAAAACATCATCTACACTAGCTGGAGTATCCCACTCATATTTTAACTCTACCAAATCTAAATTATGAGCTTTAACAATCTTACCAAATCTCTCTCCAAACTTTCCTGCATTTACAGTTAAAGTTTTTCCACGAGATAAATTAATAATAGCAGCTTCCATAGCTCCTGTTCCTGAGCTAGATAGCATAACAGCCTCTCTCATCTTAAATAGCTTCAAAAGAGACTCTCTTGCCTCTTTAAAAATAGCCTCAAACTCTGGTGTTCTATGGTGAAGTGTTGGTTTACTCATCTCAACTCTAACTGCCTCAGGAACAGGCGTAGGTCCAGGTGTAAAAAGTAGCATCAATATTCCTTCTAAAAAAATTGTAAAATTATATCCAAAACTCTATTAGAGTTGAGGATACTATAATATAATGCAAAATCCTCTATGTAAATTAAAAGAAAAAAAGATTACAAAATATATCTAATTTAAGGTTGAATAAATGTTTAATATTATACAATATGGTATTCCCATATTAAAAAATGTAAGAAGTTAATTGAAACGACCTTCTTACATTTTCCCAGGGAAGGGGTTTTAAATGGAGTTGTGTCTTTAAAAAAGACACCATTAATTATAGCACAAACTATATAATAAACAAGGAAAGGTTTAATTATGAAAAAGGTAATTTTTTCATTAGTTGCAGCTACTGCACTAAGTAGCACACTATTTGCAGGTAAAAATGTAGCACCAGCTCCACTACCTCCAATGCCAATACCAGAGAAACCAGCTCCAACACCAGCTGCTACTCTGCCTCCACTAGGCTTATATATTGGTGGTGGTCTAACTTATGCTAAGAGTGAGTGCCAATGTGATAATACTGTAAAATGTAGTGATGGCAGCTCTTGTGGTAAAGTTCAAGAGGGTAAAACTTATGGATATAACCTAAAAGCTGGTTACGACTTAAACGAGTATATAGGTTTAGAGGGTAAATACTTTAGCACTCCTTGGGGTGATAAAGATAAATCTTTAAAACACTATGGACTATACCTAAAACCAAGTATGCCTGTAACTAACAGTATAGATGCTTATGCACTATTAGGTTATGGTAAAACTGATTGCGATAAAATAGGTCAAAGCTTTAAAGGATTCTCATGGGGTCTAGGAACTGAGCTTACTCTAGGAGATAAAACTTCTGGCTTAAAAAATGGTTGGGGTGTTTACGCAGAATATCTAAGACCAGTTAAAAAGAGTGGTGATAAGAGTGTCAAGGTTGATACACTACAAGCTGGTGTTGCTTACCACTTTTAATAGCTACTTTTTTACATAATAATATTTGTCCAAATATTTTTTTTGGACAAATATCTCCATTATATCGACTTTTAAGATTTCATTAATTTATTATATGTTAATATTGTGTTTTCAAAAACAAAACAAGGATTCACAATGAAAAAATTAACAATGAGTATTGCTGCGTTAGCACTATTAACAATCTCGGCAAATGCAGGTGATGGCTATGTTCCAGCTCCAGTTGAGCCTATAGCTGTTCCAGTAGTAGATATTCCTCTAGGATTATATCTTGGTGGTGGTTTTACATATGCAAGTAGTGAGTGTCAATGCGATTCATCTGTAAAATTTACAAACGGTAAAACAAGTAGAATCAATAAATCTACTTCATATGGTCTTAATTTAAAAGCTGGTTATACATATAATAAATATCTAGCAGTTGAAGCTAAATATTTAAATACTACGCTAGGTAAAAATAAAGGATTTACACACTACGGTCTATACCTTAAACCTACATATGCAATTACTGATAACTTAGATATATATGCACTTTTAGGTTATGGTTCAACTAAATGTGAAATTTTAAAAGGTTCTCAAAAAGGTTTTGCTTGGGGTGCAGGAGCTGAATATACTTTAAATAAAAAAGTAAATGGATTTAAAGATGGAGCTTCTGTATATGTAGAGTATCTAAGACCACTTAAAAAGACAGGCAATAAAAACATTACTATAGATACAGTTAATGCAGGTGTTAGCTACCACTTCTAATATATAATATAAAGAGATTAATTCTCTTTATACTTCTATTACAAATTAAAAACTTATTTCAAACAATACGGACACGCGAATTCATTCGCGTCTATTTGAACTTATTACTAGAGTCTAGGCTTTTATACTCGAATAAATTCTAGAATCCAGAGTAATTTTTAATTATCATAGCATCAAATATAAAATAGCTTAACTTCTATATGTTTAATACCCCTTAATATTATATATTGATTTTTTTCAGTAGCTATTGTAATGGAGATATTTATATTAAAATTAGGTCTAAACATTAAGATTTAATATTAATGTTTAATTATCTTTTAACTTCTTCTACTTAAATTATATTTACTTTTAATTTTAACTTACTGCTTATGTTGTGAAAAACCATAACACTATAAGAATCATAAGCTATAATCACTTTGTAAAAACTTACAAAGGAAAATTATGAAAAAAACAATTTTTACAATCTT
>JALSPE010000097.1 GCA_026986085.1 Campylobacteraceae bacterium
TAGTTGCCACAAGGGTAAAAATTGGGAGAGAATAAGTTGCCTATCTTGCCATAAAAATATATCTCCTAAAAATCATAAAAGTTACCATAAAAGTATAAGTTGTTCTGCTTGTCATAGCTCTTGGATTGGTAGTAGTTACAACTTAAATTTACTTAGAGATGATACCCCAAATTACAAGCAGTGGAGCCGTTTAAAAAAGCAGTTTGACCCATATTTAGAGAAATTTTTAACTAAAGCATTAACTGCCACTACCCCACCTACCCCACTAATGCCAGATTACCTTACAAACGAGTTAAAGCTAGGTATTTGGTATAGTGGCTGGAGATATAGAAGGTGGGAGAATATATGGCTTGTAAATGGAAGAGGTGGCAAAATTGAATTAGCAAAGCCAATGTATCAATATTATATTAGCTATAAAAACAGTAACAAAGAGGTAATTTTTGACTCTATACACAAGCTAAAAGATGGCACTCCTATAGAAGTTTTTTTACCAAAATCCCCACACACAATTACCAAAGAGGCAAAATCTTGCGAAATGTGTCATGAGAGTGATATTACTTTAAATAGAGATATAATCGATAAAAAGAGTCTAAGGGGTCGTCTATTTAATGCTAAAATATTAAAAAAAGAGCAGATAGACAGATTGCAATCAAAAAGATATAAGAGCCTAAGAGCTAAAATGTTATTTGAGTAAATTTTATTAAACTCAAACTTAAATATAAAGTAGTATATAATTGATAATTAAAAAGAGAATAATAATTAGTAGATTTAGGGTATAAAAATTAGGTAAGAGTTTTAATTACTCTTTACCCTCAGCTTCTTGCTTTTCTATTTCAGCTCTTACTTCATCCATATTTAAGTTTTTCAACTGTTCTATAATATCTTTTAAACCCTCTTCAGGTAACATACCAGCTTGATTAAAAACAACCACACCTTCTTTAATTGCCATAACTGTAGGGATAGATTGTATTTGAAAATGAGCCGCTAAATCTTGTTGCTCTTCTGTATTAATTTTTCCAAATAAAATATCGTCATGCTCTTTAGATACCTTTTCAAATATTGGTGCAAATGATCTACAAGGTCCACACCAAGGTGCCCAAAAATCTAAAATAGCTATTTGATTCTTATTTACCTCTTCTTCAAAATTCTCTGCTGATAACTCTTTTAATGCCATAAATAACCTTTCTTAATTTGATAACATATTATTACCTATTTTTATTAAAAAGTAAAGAAATTAAAAGAGAAATTTAAGATTTTTTTATTTTAGCCATAAAAAAACCACTAAAAGCACTATCTGGTAATACTCTTATAGAATTTTTAACTTCTTTGCTATACTCTTCATCTCCAAAGCTTGTAAGTGCAGGAATAAAGTTAGAAAAGTTATGCTCTATTGGTAAAATTTTGGCATTTGGATATTTAGAAAGTAAAAAGTTTACTACAGCTTCGTTTTCCTCTGGAGCAAATGTGCAGGTTGCATAAATCATCTCTCCATTTGGCTTTAAAGATTCAAAAGCAGAGACTATAAGCTCTTTTTGAAGCTTTGCAAATTTGTATATGCGTCTCATACTCCACCATGTAATCCCCTTTTTTATATCTATATGAGCTTCAGAACTACAAGGTGCATCCAAAAATACCCTATCAAACCAGCCATTGCAACTTTTGTAGATAAATCGTCCATCTTTATTATAAGTTTGAATATTTTTTACACCCATAGTCTTAAAGTTTCTCTTCATGCTAAAAAAACGACTCTTATCAGGCTCAACAGCACTAACTTTATTAGCGCGCTGAGCAAAAATTAGACTCTTTCCTCCAGGAGCAGCAGCCAAATCAAGCACCCAGTCGCTCTTTTTTACATCCAAAGCCTTAGCTGCAAAGATAGAAGAGAGAGATTGAATATAAATCTTACCATCAGTATATACCCTAAATTTAGGCAAAACATCTCTAAACTCATTAGGCAAAGTAAATACATCATCAAAAAGTGTCTCATTAGGCTCTAGCCCTTCAATCCTCAACTCCTCCAAAACCTCACTCGGCAAAGCCTTTAGCAAATTTACCCTAAAACTAAACTCCTCTTTCTCTTTTGCTAACATCTCATAAAGCTCAGGATATATACTGTTTAACCTCTCTTCAAAATCTTTAAGTGTGGGCTTTGCCATAAAAATGCCTTTTTTAGAAGAATTATACTATCTATTTTTTAATCCCAGCAACTTAATTTGGAGTGTCCTAAATATCTTGCATTTACCCAGCCTGTTATATTTTTGTATCGTATCTTATACCATCTGCTTATCTTACCAACTCTTTTGGTTGCAATTACTTTAAAACCTCTTGCATTATAAGGCAACTCATATACCTTTTTATACTTTAACCCTGCACCCTCTCTTACACTCAATGTATCATTACTGGCAACTCCAACAACCCTCCAGTAACCTTGAGTATTTAAAATATGTAGCATTCTTGGTAGTATCTCATTTCGTTTTACGCATCTTTCTTTTAACCTATCACAAACCTTATTACCCACAAACTTGCAATAATTATCAAATTCAATATCAGGTAATCGCTTAGTTTTAGCTTTAATTA
>JALSPE010000098.1 GCA_026986085.1 Campylobacteraceae bacterium
AACAAGCTTTACTTTAAAAGCTCTAGTTTGTTAGCATAATGAAATAATAATTTTTTAGGTGTGAAAGTTAAGATATTTTACTATTTAACCAAGATGAATTGTATATAAGACTTTACACTATATATTTAGATTAATATTCAATTTTTTATTAGAAGTAAGCATGAAGGCTTACCTCTAATAATATTCAAATTAATAGCTATATATAAACCGAAGATATAAAATTTTTAATAGAAATTTAGATTAACTAAATTAATTGCCATACTTCTCTTTTGCCTCTTTTAGAGCATCTATTAAGCCATCTATATTTGCATATGGAATATGGACTTTCCACTCAGGCTCTTTTTCATCTCCATTTAGTGATATTGCAATACTAGCTACATTTTTACTGCCCTTTCCATATGGTTCAGAAATGTTAGATATACTAATTACACCATCTTTTGTTCCATCCAATTTTAATGTTTTAATAACTTCTGCATTTTTCATTTTTTCTCCTTTTTGTAAGATACAGATTATAGTATATATCTTTTTTATGTTATTGCTTGAAAAATATTACTAATTTACTTTTTAGTTAATATTAAGTGTGTATATATTACTCACTATCAACTATTAATTTTTTACATAAATCAAATCTATTATGGGTCATTAGGTGGATTTTAGGATTGATTTTTATAATATTTTTTAGAATAGATAGAGATTGCATATATCCCACCTCTTCCTCTTTTTCTTGAGAATCCATTGCTGCTAGATTCATTTCGTCTATTAACTTTTTTGGAACTTTAATTCCTGGAACTTTATCGGCTATAAAGTTTACAGTTTTTGCTCTAATTGCTGGAAATTGCCCAAATATTAACTCTGCTTCTTTGGATGTCTCTCTTATGCTTTGCTCTTTTGCCTCTTGAAAAATATCTATTAATATTTTAGCATTTTCAATATCGTAAACAGGTTGAGTAATTATAGCTCTAGCTCCATAGTTTAGCTTCTTTAGCATCTTTTTTTGAAGGCGTTTATAATCTTTGGCATAGGAGTTGCTAACTGCAAATGGATATATAGGTTTAGGTTTGGGATTTAACTCTTTATTTGAGTAATCAACTCCGTTATTTAAACGATATATTATGCTTAGAAGCAAAGTAGAGTCTCTCTCTAAAACTCCTTTAACCTCGGGTTGGTCGCTAAATTTTGCCGGGTCTCCTGTAAGAGCCAAGATTAATCTTATATCAAAATCATTTGCCCCAAGTAGGCTAGATTGGAGGGAGAGTTTATTTCTGTCTCTCATACTAACTGTAGATATTACAGGTTTGCCAAACTTTTGCTGAACCTTTATTGCACTAAGAATAGCAGACATTTTAAGTTTGGCTAGAGGATTATCGGTAACACTAAAGCCATCTATTAAATCTATAATTTTACTATCTTCTATTTTTTTAACAATACTACTTATAGATGCACCATGTGGAGGAGTAATCTCTACGGTAAAAAATCTCTCATTACTATGTAGCTTTTTACAAAATTTGCTAAACACTATTTTCCTTTTGGATTGTTTGGATATAATTTTAGCGAAACTTCTGTAAATAATGTATAAAATTAAAAATATGCTATAATTAAATAAATATTTAGGAGTCTTAATATGCAAACTTTTACTATAAATATTAATAATGATAATTTAGCACAAAAGATAAAATGGTTACTTGAAAAGTTTAAAGATGAGGGGTTGGAGATTATAGAAAAAGAGGATTTAGAAGATTTAAAACTTTTAAAAGCTACAAGAGAAGATGAGACTATATCTTTTGATGAGTATTTAAAAGATGAAAATAGAGATTAGAAAACAAGCTATAAAAGATTTAAAGAGTATATCTGAACCTTTTAAAAGCACATTGTATAATAAAATATTAAGATTAAAAGATTTTCCTAATGTTCCAAATATAAAAAGATTAACCAATTTTGAACCTGCATATAGATTGAGAGTAGGAGATTACAGAGTTTTATTTGATGTAGTTGATGATATTGTAGTAATAGGTAGAGTTTTGCATAGGAAAAAGAGTTATACTTCATAAGTAGGATAAATAAAATGACAATAAAAGAAGCTATTTTAAAAAGTTTAGAATATATAAAAGAACCATCTGACACTGATATAATTTATAATCATATTGTTGAAAAAAGATATTATGAATTTACAAAAGGAAGAACACCAAAAAAGACAATCTCTGCTCAACTTGGAGATTTTATTAGAAATGATGACCAAAGAGTTAAAAGAATAAAAGGGGATGGAGGAAAGTATTTATATTATTTGTCAAAATATGAAGAAGATTTAAATATTGAACATATTACAACACGAAATTATGATAATATTTCTAATCTAAATAAAACAACTTATACAGAGCGTTCATTACACAAGCTTCTTAGTAGCTACCTTATGAATAAAAGAATTCATACAAAAACCATTTTACATGAAGAGTCAAAAAATTCTAAAGATGAATATCAAAAATGGATTCATCCAGATATGATAGGTGTTGAATTTTTAAAATTAAAATCTAATGTAAATAAACGGTTTATGAAAGTTGTAAACAAAGTTAATACATTTAAATTAACTTCTTATGAAATTAAAAAAGAGATAAAGACTGATTATGATTTAAAAAAATATTATTTTCAAGCTGTATCAAATTCAAGTTGGGCAAATTATGGATATTTAGTTGCTTTTGAAATTAACGATAATTTAAAAGAAGAGATGCATAGATTAAATGAATCATTTGGAATAGGAATTATTGAGTTAAAGTCTAAGCCTTTTGAAAGTAAAATTTTATATCAATCAAAATTTAACGAGCTAGATTTTAAAACCATAGATAAATTATGTAATGTTAATGAAAAATTTGGAAAATTCATTGAAATTATAGAAAGGTTATTAACAATAGATGATAGAAATTATAGTTCATTAGAATATGAATTAGTGGATTTTTGTGATGATTATTTGCAAAACGATACAGAAATAGAAAATTATTGCAAGAAAAATAACATACCGATAGAGAATAACGAGTAAATGATATATAAACAATAATATATTTTAAATATCAGCTTTAAGCATTTCGCTTTTTGCTTTAAACTTAATAAATAAGGAATTTAATGAAATTAGCAGTATTTGATTTTGACTCAACTTTGATGGATGGGGAGACTATTGATTTTTTGGCACAAGAGCTTGGGTTTGAGGATGAGGTGGCTTCTATTACCGAAAGGGCTATGGCTGGGGAGCTTGATTTTTTTGACTCTTTGGTTGAGAGGGTTGCTCTTTTAAAGGGGCTTAGTGAGGATAAGGTTAATGAGATTTGTGCTAATTTGCCTTTGATGCCTGGGGCCAAAGAGGCTGTGCAGGGCTTAAAAGATATGGGTTTTAGAGTTGTTTGTTTTAGTGGTGGTTTTAGAAATGCAACAGAGCCTCTTGGTAAAGAGCTTGGGATTGATGCAGATTTTTCCAACTATCTTCACGCTAAAGATGGAATACTCACTGGGCTTGTTGGTGGTGAGATGATGTTTAGCGACTCTAAGGGTAAGATGATTGAGAGGCTTCAAGGACTTTTGGGTGTATCTAAAGAGAAGAGTATTGTTATTGGGGATGGGGCTAATGATCTCTCTATGTTTAAGTATGCAGGTGTAAGTGTGGCATTTTGTGCAAAACCTATATTAAAAGAAGCCGCAACGGATATTGTGGACAAGAAAGATTTAAGAGAAGTTATTAAAATTGCCAAAAGAATAGATTAGTGAATTGTAGAATAAAGTCCCTGTTTAAAGATATTTTAAACTATAAAAGAGAGTTGATAATTGGTAATTTATTTGCTCTTTTATCTACTATTGTTACAGTTACAATTCCTCTGTTTATTCCTGTTTTAATAGATGAGTTACTTTTGCATAAAGAGCCAAAGCTTACAGCTTTTGTTGCATCTATTTTTGGTGAAATGAGTTTGGTGGGGTATGTGATATTTTTTCTATTTTTAACTATCCTATTTAGATATTTAGGTGTTGTATTTGCTACAAAACAGGTTAAGATGTTGCTTATTGTGTCAAAAGATATCTCTTATAAATTGCGAGAGAGAGCAGTAGAGCATATTAAAAGAGTATCTCTTAAAGAGTATGAACGCTTTAGCCCTGGTGCAATTACTTCTAAGATGGTTACAGATATCTCTACAATAGATCAATTTATTGGTGTTACTGTAGGCAAGTTGATAATTTCGATACTCATTTTAATATTTACCTCTGTAATTTTACTTTTGATTAATTGGAAGTTAGCACTTTTTATCTTAATTACAAACCCTATAGTTGTATTTTTTACAGCAAAATTGGCAAGAAGGGTTGGGAGATTAAAGAGAGAAGAGAATATGGCAACAGAGAAGTTTCAGGAGAGTTTAAATGACTCTTTGGAGCTATTTATACAGATAAAAGCTGCAAATAAAGAGGGTTACTTTTTTAATAAAATCAAAGATAGAGCAAAAGAGCTTAAAGAGAAATCGATAGAGTTTAGTTACCGCAGTGATAAAGCTATGAGAGTTTCATTTTTTACATTTTTAAGTGGTTATGAGGTTTTTCGTTCTGTTAGTATTTTAGCAGTTGCCTATAGTGATTTAACGATTGGTTTTATGCTTGCAATTTTTGGATATTTGTGGATTATGATGACTCCAACACAAGATGTTATTAATTTTCAATATGCACTATTTAATGCAAAATCTGCTTGTAGCAGGGTTGATGAGGTATTTAAATTAGAGCAAGAGAGAGTGGTAGAAAATAGTATTAATCCATTTGATAAAAAGTTGGAGATAGAGTTTAGAGATTTAAATTTTGGTTATGATAGGGAGCCTATTTTAAAGGGTGTTTCTTTTAAAATTGAGCCTTTGAGCAAAGTGGCAATAGTTGGTCCTAGCGGGAGTGGAAAAAGCACATTAGCAAATTTAATTGCAGGATTTTATGAGCCTAGTAGTGGAGATATTTTATATAACAGTGTTAGTTATAAATATGTAAAACCTAGCTTAATTAGAGAAAATATATACTTAATATTGCAACATCCTAAACTATTTAATGATACAATGCGTTTTAATTTAACTCTTGGAAAAGATTACACTAAAGAGGAGATAGATAGAGCTATTAAAATAGCACAGTTAGATGATGTGATTAAGAGGCTTCAAAGTGGCTTAGATAGTGTAATTGGAAAAGATGGAGTTAAGTTAAGTGGAGGGCAGAGACAAAGAGTTGCAATAGCAAGAATGGTTTTGGCAAACCCTACTTGTGTAATTTTTGATGAATCTACTTCTGCTTTGGATATTCATACAGAGGTGAATCTATTTAAAGATTTAAAAGAGTTTTTAAAAGATAAGACAGTTATAACAATAGCCCATAGATTATCTACAATTGAGAGTAGTGATTATATTTTTGTCTTAGAAGATGGAAAATTAGTAGATAGTGGTAGTGCAGAAGATTTAATTACAAAGAAGAGTGGCTATTTTACAAATATGGTTTAATAAAGGGAAATGATGGATATTGTTCAATCGATAATTATTGGTGTAGTAGAGGGAGTTACAGAGTTTTTGCCAATCTCTTCTACTGGGCATATGATTGTTGTTTCTGACATGATGGGTTTAAAGCAGACAGTTGCACTCAAGGCATTTGAAGTAATTATTCAATTTGCTGCAATTTTGGCTGTTATGTTGGTTTATAGAGATAAGATTACTCTAAAAGAGGTAGAGCTTTGGAAAAAAGTTTTAGTTGCTTTTGTTCCCTTATTGATAGTTGGTTTCCTATTGAAAGATTTTGTAAAAGAGTTATTCGATCCAAAACTTGTTGCGATAATGTTTATTGTAGGAGGTGTCGCCTTTTTGATTATAGAGTATTTTTATGATGAAAAAAAGGTTAGAGTTAAGAGTGTAGAGGAGTTTAGCTATAAAGATGCCTTTTTAACAGGGCTTTTTCAGCTTTTATCGCTAATTCCAGGAACTAGTAGAGCTGGTTCTACAATAGCTGGTGATTTGATAATTGGCATTAGCAGAAAAGCAGCAGCTGAGTTTTCATTTCTTTTGGCAATTCCAGTAATGGGAGCTGTGAGTGCATATGATTTGCTAAAGCATTATAAAGATTTAATGCAAGGTGATTTGCTTGCGTATGGTGTAGGTTTTGTAACTGCATTTGTTGTTGCATATATTACTATAAAGCTTTTTTTGAGTTTTATATCTAAGTTTAGTTTTGTTCCATTTGGTATATATAGAATTGCCTTTGGAGTATTTTTGTTATATTATATTATACAGTAGGTTTTAGAAAAGTAGTGTTTGAGTTTAGGGTGTTTACAAATAGAGATAGATTCAAAGAGAACTACTTTTGTGAATTTTATTGAAAATATAAGAATATTTATAGGAGATAATTTAAGTGAATTTTAGTGAGTTTAATTTTAATAGCGATATATCTAAGGGTGTAAAGATAGCAGGTTTTAGAGAGCCTAGCCCAATTCAGGAAGAGGCTATACCTTTGATTTTAGATGGTATAGATATAGTTGCACAAGCACATACAGGAACAGGAAAAACAGCTGCGTTTGGATTACCGATACTAGAGAAAATTGCTAATTCAGAGGTGGAGAAGGCTCTTATTATTACACCAACAAGAGAGTTGGCTAGTCAAGTTAGTGATGAGTTATACTATTTGGGGCGTTTTGCTGGTATTAGAACTTTGGCTGTTTATGGTGGAGTTGGTTACGGAAGGCAGATTGCACTTATAAATAAGGGTGTGCAAATTGTTGTTGCTACTCCTGGGAGATTAAGAGATTTGTATCAAAAAGGGAAAATAGATAATTTTAATCCAGAAATTGTTGTTTTAGATGAAGCTGATGAGATGCTAGATATGGGATTTTTAGAGCCTGTTAAAGAGATATTTGAGTATATTCCACAAAATAGACAAACTCTACTCTTTTCTGCAACTATGCCAGAGCCTATTAAAGATTTGGCAGAGACACTTTTATATAATCCAGAGTATATATCTGTTGTAAGTGATGAAGATAGCACAACCAATAATAAGATAGAGCAAAAATATTATGTTATAGAAGAGAGCCAAAGAGATGATGCGATAGTTAATCTCTTAGAGAGTGAAGATTATGACAAAGCTTTAATTTTTTGTAGAATGAAGAGAGAAGTTGATAGGGTTGCAGAGCACCTAAAGGCACTTGGATTTAATGCAGAGGGTTTGCATGGCGATATAGAGCAGATGGATAGAGATGAGATTGTCAAGAAGTTTAGAAGAGATAAAATAGAGATACTGATTGCAACAGATGTGGCAGCTAGAGGCTTAGATATAAAAGGTGTTACGCATGTATTTAACTATCATATACCTTTTGATCCACAAAGTTATGTTCATAGAATTGGAAGAACAGGTCGTGCAGGAAAAGATGGAAAAGCGATAACTCTTGTTTCGGTTGAAGAGTTTAAAGAGTTAAAGAGAATTCAAAAAGATGTTGGTGCAGCTATGGAGCTTGCAGTCTTAAATGTAGATGGTGGAGAGATTAGTGATGAAGATATTGAGAGTTTGAAATTTAAGATATCTTCAATAGATGTAGTAGATGGAGTAGAGGATATTATCGAAAAGTTAGAGTGTAAAGATAGAGATGAGATGTTAAAAAAGTTACTATCTTACACAATTAACAGTGAAAGAGTAGGCACAAGTGACTCTATTGGTTACGATAGAGATGAGACTGATAGGCTTTATAAAGAGTATTTAAGTGAGCAAAAAGCTACAAAACGAAAAAAAGGTAGAAGAAATTAGATAATTTTTCTTTTATTAAAGAAAAAGATAGTGAAGATAGTTTAAAATCTCTTATTAAATTATAAAGGTTACGACAATGGAAGATGTAAATTTAGTAACCGAGAGCCTAAAATTTATGGTTCTTGGAATGGGTATAGTTTATATTATGTTATCGTTAATTGTATTGCTAACAAATCTACAAGCTAAAATTGTAGCAAAATACTTTCCTGATAAGCCTAATGATCCTATTGGGGTTAAGAGTAAAACAGTTACAGGAAGTAGCAGTGACACAGCAGTAGTCGCAGCTATTGTCGCAGCAGTTAATGAATATAAGAAAGGTTAGGTGTCGAGATGGCAAAGAAGTATATTGATGTAATGGATACAACATTTAGAGATGGCTTTCAATCTGTATTTGGTGGAAGAGTTTTGATGGATGATTTTCTTCCTGCAGTTGAATTTGCAAGAGATATTGGAATACAGCACTTTGAGTTTGGTGGAGGGGCTAGGTTCCAATCTTTATTCTTCTATTTGCAAGAGAATGCATTTGAGATGATGCAAAAATTTAGAGAAGCAGCTGGTGAAGAGGCTAATTTACAGATTTTGGCTCGAGGTATCAATACGGTTATGCTAGATACTGCTAGTCGTGAAATGATTGATCTATTTGCAAAACTTTTTGCTAAATATGAGACAACAACAGTTAGAAATTTTGATGCATTAAATGATATTCGTAACCTTGAATTTAGTGGCTCAATGGTCAAAAAGCATGGGATGATGCATGAAGTAGTGGTAACGCTTATGGATTTGCCACCAGGATGCACTGGTGCTCATGATGCAGAGTTTTACAAAAGAAAAGTTATAGAGATTTTAGATAGTGGATTAGAGTTTGACTCTATAGCCTTTAAAGATGCAAGTGGAACATCAAGCCCTGCTAAGATATATGACACTATTAAAATGGCTAGAGATTTACTTGGTGATGAGACTCACATAAGATTGCACACACACGAAACGGCTGGAGTTAGTGTTGCATGTTATTTGGCTGCTTTGGAGGCTGGGGCTGATGGTATCGATTTGGCAGCTGCTCCAGTAAGTGGAGGAACAAGTCAGCCAGATATGCTAACACTTTTACATGCAACTAAGGGGATGAACTATAACCTTGGTGATTTAGAGCTTAAAAAAGTTTTAGATTATGAAGAGTTTTTACAAAATCAGTTAAAAGATTACTTTATTCCACCAGAGGCAACTCAGGTAAATCCTATGATTCCATTTGCTCCAATGCCTGGTGGTGCTTTAACAGCTAATACTCAAATGATGAGAGATAATGGAAATTTAGAGATGTTTGATAAGGTTATTGCCGCAATGACAGAGGTTGTTGAAAGGGGTGGATATGGAACATCTGTTACCCCTGTTTCTCAATTTTATTGGCAACAAGCGTATGCAAATGTTATGTTTGGACCATGGAAGCAGATTGCTCCTGGGTATGGAAAGATGGTTCTTGGATACTTTGGTAGAACACCAGTAGCACCAGACCCAGAGATTGTAGAGTTGGCAAGTGAGAAGTTAAAACTTGAACCAACTACAAAAGATCCACTAGATATTGCAGATGCTGATGAGAGTAAATCTATAACATATTGGAAAAAAGTATTAGAAACCGAGGGTATAGATACTACAGATGAAAATATATTTATTGCTGCATCTTGTGATAAAAAGGGTATTGCATTCTTAAAAGGTGAGTCGCCATTGATGGTTAGAAAAAAAGGTTTAGATAGTAGTTTAGAAGAGAAAGGAAGTAGCATGGCAAATAAAGGTCCTGAGGTTTATACAGTTGTAGTAGATGGTAAAAAATATAGTGTTCAAATTTCAAAAGGTGGAGAGGCTATTGAAGCTATAACTCCAGTTAATGAGAGTTCTGCACCAGCTACAACTCCAACAGCGAGTGGAGATAAGGGTGCTATAGAGATACACTCTCAAACTCCGGGGAATGTCTGGAAGATTGTAAAAAATGTTGGCGATAGTGTTGAGTCTGGAGATACGATTATGATTTTAGAGGCTATGAAGATGGAGATAGAAATTGCTGCTCCAGAGGCTGGTGTTGTTAAATCTATTGAAGTTAATGTTAATGACACAGTCTCTGATGGACAACTATTAGCAACTATAGGATAGCGCAAATGCATAAATTTATTAAGGTATTACTACTATCACTTATTATTTTTGCTGGTATTGCAAATGCAGCTGAAAACAGGAGTAGTGAAGAGAATTCATTAAAGGTTGAAAAGCAAGAGAAGAGCGTATCAGAGAATGAGTTTAAATCTAAAAGTGTTTCTGCATTGATTAAAGATTTCTTTAAGACAACTGGTATATATGCGATTATTAATCCAGATAAAAATTTAAAGAGTAATGATGGTAAAGTCTATAGCTCATTCCATCAAAGTTGGGGTAGAGTTATAATGTTTATTATTATATTTATTCTATTCTATTTGGCAATTGCAAAAGGGTTTGAGCCACTGCTTCTTTTACCTATTGCATTTGGGGGCTTTTTGGCCAATATCCCTGTTGCAAATATGACTGGTGATGAGGGGATGCTTGGAATTATCTATAATATGGGTGTTGCAAATGAGTTTTTCCCTCTGTTAATTTTTATGGGAGTAGGGGCAATGACAGATTTTGGTCCACTACTTGCAAGACCTAGAACGGCACTTCTTGGAGCTGCTGCTCAATTTGGTATATTTGGCTCTTTAGTTGCGGCTGCTGCTTTATCTCAATATACTGATATTTTCGATTTTACTCTAAAGCAGTGTAGTGCTATTAGTATTATTGGTGGTGCAGATGGACCTACTTCGATTTTTATTGCATCAGCTTTAGCACCTGAACTTTTAGGAGCTATTGCAGTTGCAGCATACTCTTATATGGCTCTTGTTCCTGTAATTCAGCCTCCTATAATGAGAGCATTAACAACAAAAGAGGAGCGTCAAATTGTTATGAAGACAACTAGACATGTTCATAAAATGGAGAAAATTTTATTCCCTATTATGATAATTGTTTTAATTGCTCTATTTTTGCCTGATGCTTCTCCATTGATGGGTGCATTTGCATTTGGTAACTTTGCAAAAGAGAGTGGAGTTGTAGATAGATTATCTGATACAATGCAAAATTCATTGATTAATATCGTAACAATTTTCTTAGGATTAGCTGTTGGTGCAAAATTAGAGGCAGATAAATTCCTTGTTCCCGAAACTTTGGGTATAATGATAATAGGACTTGCTGCATTTGCAGTAGGAACAGCGGCTGGAGTTTTAATGGGTAAATTGATGAATAAGATGTCTAAAGAGCCTATAAATCCACTCATAGGTGCAGCTGGAGTATCAGCTGTTCCTATGGCAGCAAGGGTTGTGAGTAAAGTTGGCTCAGAAGAGAAGCCCGGAAATATTTTATTAATGCATGCAATGGGACCAAATGTTGCTGGTGTAATTGGTTCGGCAGTTGCAGCTGGTGTGTTGTTGTCAATATTTAATTAAAAGAGGAAAAGATGAGTAAATTAGCGCCAAAAGATCTTGAAAAATATGGTATTAGAGATGTTGAGAGTATTATATATAACCCAACATATAGTAAGTTAGCTGAAGATGAAGCTACAAAAGGTGAGTGTAGCTTTACAGATAATAATACTGCAATGGTTGATACAGGTATATTTACTGGTAGAAGCCCAAAAGATAAATATTTCGTAGATCAAGAGCCATCAAATAGACATATAGCTTGGGGTGATATAAATAGACCAATTTCTAAAGAGATATATAATGAACTTTTTGAACTTACAACAAATCAGTTAAGTGGGAAAGAGTTATATGTAGTAGATGCATTTGCAGGAGCTAGTGAGTCTAGTCGTAAATCTATTAGATTTATTACTGAGATTGCTTGGCAAGCACACTTTATAGAGAATATGTTTATTATGCCAACAGAAGATGAGTTAGAGAATTTTGAACCAGATTTTGTTTTGTATAATGCTTGTAAAGCTACTAATCCAAATTATAAAGAGCAGGGTTTAAATTCTGATGTATATGTTGTCTTTAATATTGAAGATAATAAAGCTATTATTGGTGGAACTTGGTATGGTGGAGAGATTAAAAAGGGTATCTTTACTATGATGAATTACTGGTTGCCATTAGAGGGTAAATTATCTATGCATTGTTCTGCCAATGTTGGAAAAGAGGGAGATGTTTGCCTATTTTTTGGATTATCAGGAACAGGAAAGACAACTCTCTCTACCGATCCAAATCGTGCTTTAATTGGTGATGATGAGCATGGTTGGGATGATGATGGTGTGTTTAACTTTGAGGGTGGATGCTATGCTAAAGTTATAGATTTAGACCCAAAAAGTGAACCAGAAATTTTCAATGCAATTAGACCTGGTGCATTATTAGAGAATGTTGTTGCTAATGAAAAGGGAGAGGTTGATTACTCTAATAAGAGTAAGACAGAGAATACTCGTGTTAGTTATCCAATTGATCATATTGATAATCACCAAACAAGCCTTAAAGCAGGGCATCCTAAAAATATAATCTTTTTAAGTGCAGATGCATTTGGTGTTTTACCTCCAGTTAGTAAGCTTACAAAAGAGCAAGCAATGTATTATTTTTTAAGTGGTTATACAGCTAAAGTTGCTGGAACAGAGAGAGGAATTACAGAGCCTGTTGCAACATTTAGTGCATGTTTTGGTGAAGCATTTTTACCTCTACATCCAACTGATTATGCTAAGCTTCTTGGAGAGAAGATAGATAAACACAATGTTAATGTATATCTTGTAAATACTGGCTGGACTGGTGGTGCTTATGGTGTTGGCAAAAGAATGAGTATCAAAGATACAAGAGCTTGTATTAATGGAATTTTAAATGGCTCTATTAATAGTGCTGATTTTGAAAAGATAGATGTATTTAATTTAGATGTTCCTAAAAGTTTGGATGGAGTAGCAGATAACTCAATATTAAACCCTAAAAATACTTGGGAAGATAAAGATGCTTATGATAAAAAATTAAAAGAGTTAGCTTCAATGTTTATAGAAAACTTTAATCGCTATAATAATAGTGGCAGTGAATTTGACTTCTCAATTGCTGGTCCAAAACTATAAATAGTTTAAAATCGGGAGCTCTTCCCGATACTTTTAAACAAAAAATAATTTAATATATGATATCTTAAAGTTATGAATTGTATAAAATTTATAATATATGGGAAAGTCCAAAAAGTATTTTTTAGAAAATATCTATCCAACAATTTAACAAAAGCTGGATTTCGAGGTTTTGTTAAAAATTTAGATAATGGCTCAGTTGAATTGATAATAAAAAAGGAGCAAAATTTAAATATTTCTGATATTTTGAAAATTATAAATGAAGGATCTCCTAAGAGTTGCGTAGAGTCTATTGAGATGAATGAGTGCCATGATAATTTAGATTTTGGAATAGGTGTTAATGTAAAATATTAATTCAGAGTATTAAGGAGATAGTGTGGCTTCTGGATGGGGTTGTCAATATTTAAGTAAAAATGGGAATATTACAGATTGGTGCAGAAAATTAAAACATAAGTGTGAACCTGGATGTAAAGGTTGTATTATTTATGGTTCATCTTTTACTCAGCCACAATTTCTGTCTTTAAGTGATGATGATAAGAAAAGAGTTAAACGAAGAAGTGATAATCCATTAGATGGCAGATAATAGGGGCTTTAAAATGAGTGCTGTTATTGAGTTTACTTATATTTCCTATCGATCATGGTGATAGTAAGAGTGTGTATGTAGCTAGAGTTATGATATGATAAAGCAAAGTGGCATAGATTATATATTTACACCTATAGAGACTACAATCCCTAATTATACAATATGAATTACCAAATTATCACTTATCATTGAGCTTAGAGTATTTAAAAAATTACCACCTAACTAGCTACTAATTCAAAAAGATATAGAATGAAAGATGATGTGCAATAAATAATATGCTCTTTTATTGAGTTTTGCAAGAAGTCTATTAAAAGAGATTATAATCTTATTATTGCTACTAAATGTTACAATTTTTCACAATGGTCTATATTTAACTCTTTTAGTAGTTTTTCTATAAATTCTCCAGGTGTTCTAGTTTGAGAGTAGATCTCTTTAGAAAATTCGATATAGTATGTGCCACCACTATTTTGATCTCTTTTGTGAATTACTTCTGGATGGGTGTTTGTTTCTATCTCTATTTTATCTATAGTTGAGCATATATTGGTTCGATCAGAGCTATCTTTATACTCTATAATTAGACGCATATACTCCTCTTCCATATTAACAGATGCTACTCTTTTACTATTTGACACACTATATCCTTTTTGTATCATTTTACCATATAAAAACTAAATTTTTTTTTAAGTTTAATTTATTATTTCGTGTAGTTTCTTAACACAAAAGGGTAATTATTGGCTATTGCATTTAATAGTGTTAATTATTATAGGTAAAAGAAACTATAATATTGATACTTTAAATTTAAGGAGAGCCAAGTGAATATACATGAGTATCAGGCGAAGCAGGTTTTTGCTGAGTATGGTGTTCCAACTCCAAGAGGATTGGTAGCACAAAGTGTAGAAGAGGCAGTAGAGAATGCAAAAAAATTAGGTGGAGATATTTGGGTTGTAAAAGCTCAAATTCACGCTGGAGGTAGAGGACTTGGTGGTGGTGTTAAACTAGCTAAGTCGCTAGAAGAGGTTGAGCAGTTTGCTAAAGAGATTTTAGGAATGACTTTAGTTACACATCAAACAGGACCAGAGGGTAAGCTTGTTCAAAAAGTTTATATAGAAGAGGGTGCTGATATCAAAGATGAATTGTATCTTGGTGTTGTTCTTGATAGAGCAAAAGAGATGCCTGTTATTATGGCTTCTACTGAGGGTGGTATGGAGATTGAAAAAGTTGCAGAAGAGACTCCAGAAAAGATTATAAAAGTAGCAGTTGATCCAACTATCGGTTTTCAAGGTTTTCATGGTAGAGAGTTGGTTTTTGGTCTTGGTATTACAGATAAAAATGAGCAAAAAAAGTTTATAGACTTTGCATCTAAGCTATTTAAAATCTATATGGATAAAGATGTAGAGTTGATAGAGATTAATCCACTAATTAAAACTGGTAGTGGAGATTTTATTGCACTTGATGGTAAGATGGGATTTGATGATAGTGCACTATTTAGACACCCAGATATAGAAGCTATGAGAGATATTAGCGAAGAGGATCCAGATGAGAGAGAAGCAGCTAAGTATGGTTTAAGTTATATTGCACTTGATGGTGAAATTGGCTGTATGGTTAATGGTGCTGGACTTGCTATGGGAACTATGGATACAATTAATTATGTTGGTGGAACACCTGCTAACTTTTTGGATGTTGGTGGTAAAGCTAATGCAGAGACTGTTGCTAAAGGGTTTGAGATAATTTTGAAAAATCCAAAAGTAAAAGCTATTTTTGTAAATATTTTTGGTGGAATTGTTAGATGCGATAGAATTGCAAATGGTATTTTAGAAGCTACAAAATTAGTAGATGTTCATGTTCCTGTTATTGTGCGACTTGATGGAACAAATGCACCAGAAGCAGCAGAGATTTTAAAAAATGCAAATATAGATAATGTTATTGCAGCAACAGACTTGCTTGATGGTGCTAAAAAAGCAGTTGATGCAGCTAAAGGAGAGTTATAATGAGTATTTTGGTAAATAAAGATACAAAAGTAATTGTGCAGGGTTTTACTGGTAGTGAAGGGACATTTCATGCTCAGCAATGTATAGATTATGGAACTAATATAGTTGGTGGTGTTACGCCAAAT
>JALSPE010000099.1 GCA_026986085.1 Campylobacteraceae bacterium
AATGAGTATTTTGGTAAATAAAGATACAAAAGTAATTGTGCAGGGTTTTACTGGTAGTGAAGGGACATTTCATGCTCAGCAATGTATAGATTATGGAACTAATATAGTTGGTGGTGTTACGCCAAATAAGGGTGGTCAAGAGCATCTTGGTAAACCTGTTTTTAATACAGTTAAAGAGGCAGTTGATACAACTGGAGCGACTGTATCTATGGTATTTGTTCCACCTGCATTTGTTGCAGATGCAGTTATGGAAGCAGCAGATGCTGGGATAGAACTTGCTGTTATTATTACTGAAGGTGCTCCTGTAAAAGATATGATGTATGCTAAAATGTATGCAACTAAAAAGGGGATGAAGACAATTGGACCAAATTGCCCTGGTGTAATTACAGCGCAGGAGTGTAAAATTGGTATTATGCCTGGAAATATTTTTAAAAAGGGTAAAGTTGGGCTTATTAGTAAATCTGGAACTTTAACTTATGAGGGTGCTAATCAAGTTTGTAATGAAGGATTTGGAATATCAACAGCAGTTGGAATTGGTGGAGACCCAATTATTGGTTTAAGTTACAAACAACTTCTTCAAATGTTTCAAGATGACCCAGAGACTGAAGCAATAGTAATGATTGGTGAGATTGGTGGAGATTTAGAGATTCAAGCAGCTGAATTTATTAAAGAGAATATTAAAAAACCTGTTGTTGCATTTATTGCTGGACAAACTGCTCCAAAGGGTAAAAGAATGGGACATGCTGGTGCAATAGTAAGTGGAAGTGCAGGAACTGCTAAAGAGAAGATGGAAGCATTAGAAAAAGCTGGTGTTAAGGTTGTTGTATCTCCAGCAGAGATTGGCAAAGCTGTAAAAGAGGTTTTATCGTAATGTAAAATTTAATATAAGAGATTTACTCTTATATTAGACTTCTTACAAAGCTCAATGAAATAGCATATTATTTATTGAACATCATCTTTTATTCTATATCTTTTTGAATTAGCTAAGGCTAGTCCTTCAAAGATATAAAATATTATCTAATATACACTAAACAATATTCTCAATTCATAAGTTTTGCAAGAAGTCGATTATTACAATTTGTAACATTAGGGTATTATGTATATTATCAATTTATATGACTATATGATATTAAATATAAAATCTATTAGAGATTGCAGATACTCTACAAAAGATTAACTCATAGGCATTTATAGAAAAATATAAATTACTCTTTATAGAATAGAGTATAATTCTATTGCGTAATTCGGGATAATTTTTAAGTGCTTCTATATGTAACATTCATATAGCAATCATATTTTATTTATAAATATTCATAATATAATTATTGAAAGTTTGCTATTCTCTTATTTAGTGATAGTTTCACTATATAAGGGCTTTTCTATAGCAAATGTTCTTAAACAAAACTAAATTTAAATATAAAAGGGGAAGATAATGTCAGTAATGGAAGCTCCTGAAAATACTCCAGTATGGACAGATGAAGATAGATGTAAAGCTTGTGATTTATGTGTTTCAGTTTGCCCAGCTGGTGTTTTAGCAATGAGATATGAGCCGCATTCAGTATTGGGTGCAATGATTACAGTTTCTCACCCAGAGAGTTGCATTGGATGTAATGAGTGTGAGTTGGCTTGTCCAGATTTTGCAATTTTTGTTGCAGATAAAAAAGAGTTTAAATTTGCTAAACTTACAGACCAAGCAAAGCAGAGACAACAAGAGATAGTTAGTAATAACTATATGATACTTGAAGCATAAGGAGAGTTAATGAGTGAATTAAGAGAAGTAATTTCAAGTGGTAACGATTTAGCTGCAATTGCAGCAGTTGATGCTGGGTGTATGTTTTTTGGTGGGTATCCTATTACACCATCTAGTGAGGTGATGCATACTATTTCAGACCTTTTGCCAAAAGCTGGTGGTGCATCAGTTCAAATGGAAGATGAGATTGCAGGAGTTGCCGCTGCAATAGGTGCATCTATGAGTGGTGTTAGAAGTTTAACAGCTACAAGTGGTCCTGGTATTTCATTAAAAGCTGAAAATCTTGGACTTGCGCAGATGGCAGAGGTTCCATTGGTGGTTATTAATGTAATGAGAGGTGGTCCTTCAACTGGTTTGCCAACAAGAGTTGCTCAAGGTGATGTTGCTCAAGCTAAAAACCCATCTCACGGAGATTATAAATCTATTACTTTATGTGCTGGTAACTTGGCAGAGTGTTATACAGAGACTGTTAGAGCATTTAATTTAGCTGATAGATTTATGCAACCTGTGTTTGTTCTTTTAGATGAGACTATTGGTCATATGCATGCAAAAGCTATGATACCAACTCCAGAGGCTGTTAAAGCTGATATTAAGTTAAGAAAAACATTTGATGGAGCACCTGAAGAGTATAAACCATATGGTGTTGCTCAAGATGAACCAGCAGTTTTAAACCCAATGTTTAAAGGTTACAGATACCACTATACTGGTCTTCACCACGATGCAGATGGTTTCCCAACTGAAGAGATTGAGACTTGTAGAAAGCTTATTGATAGATTATTTAATAAAGTTGATGCTCACAAAGAAGAGATTGAACTAAATGAAGAGTATATGCTTGATGATGCTGAGATATTATTAATTGGTTATGGTTCTGCATCTTTAGCTATAAAAGAGGCTGTTGATACACTAAGAGCAGAGGGTATTAAAGTTGGTATGTTTAGACCAATTACCCTATGGCCATCTCCAGAAGAGAGACTATATGAGCTTGGGCAAAAATTTGATAAAGTATTATCTATCGAGCTTAACCAAGGTCAATATTTAGAAGAGATTCAAAGATGTATGGGAAGAAGAGATATTGCGAAGCTGACAAAAACTAATGGTCGTCCATTCTCACCTGCAGATATTATTGAAAAAGTAAAGGAGCTATAATATGGCATTTAATTATGATAAATACTTAAGAGTAAATAAGATGCCAACACTATGGTGTTGGGGTTGTGGAGATGGTGTTATCTTAAAAGCTTTTATTAGAGCAATAGATAAGCTTGGAATTGATAAAGATGACCTTTGTGTTGTTTCTGGAATTGGATGTAGTGGAAGATTTAGCTCATATATTGATGCTAACACAATTCATACAACTCACGGTAGAACAATTGCATTTGCAACAGGTGTAAAACTTGCAAATCCAGATAAGACTGTAGTTTGTGTTGCTGGTGATGGTGATGCATTGGCAATTGGTGGTAATCATACGATTCATGGTTGTAGAAGAAATATAGATATTACTTTGATTCTTATACAAAACTTTATTTATGGTTTGACAAACTCTCAAACTTCTCCTACAACTCCTAGAGGTATGTGGACAGTTTCTCAAAAGGTTGGAAATATTGACCCAACTTTTGATGGTTGTAAGTTGGCAGAAGCAGCAGGTGCATCTTTTGTTGCAAGAGAGAATGTAACAGCTCCTAAAAAACTAGAAAAAGTAATTCGTGAAGCTATTGCGCACAAAGGTTTCTCTTATGTAGAAGCACTTAGTAACTGTCATATTAACCTTGGTAGAAAAAATAAGATGCAATCTGCTATGGAAAATTTAGATTGGATTGATGAAATTACTGTTCCTAAGAAGAAGTGGGATGCACTTTCTGAAGAGGAGAAGATGAATAAACTTCCTACTGGAATTTTGAAAAAAGATGAAGAAGCATTAGAGTATTGTGATGCATATCAAATGGTAAAAGATGCACATCAAGGCAAAAGAGGCAAGATTACACAAGATGATTTTGCTAAAAAGATATAAGGGGTTAGAGGATGAGTAAAATTGTAATGAGATTTACTGGTGTTGGTGGTCAAGGTGTTTTACTTGCTGGTGAGATTTTTGCAGCTGCAAAGATTAAAGCTGGTGGATATGGAGTAAAAACAGCTACCTATACATCACAAGTTCGTGGTGGACCAACAGTTGTTGATATCCAACTTGCTGATAGTGAAATTTTCTACCCGTATGCAATTGATGGGCAAATTGACTTTATGCTTTCTGTTGCTGATAAGAGTTTTCAACTGTTTAAAGCTGGTGTTAGAGAGGGTGGAACAATTGTAATTGAGCCAAACTTAGTATATCCAAGCGATGAAGATAGAAAAAAGTGGAATATTGTTGAGATTCCTATTATTACAATTGCAAAAGAGGAGGTTGGTAATGTTATTACTCAATCTGTTGTTGCTCTAGCAATTGCAAATACATATACAAAAGCTTTAGATGAGCAATTGTTAATTGATACAATGCTATCTAAAGTTCCTGCTAAAGTTCACGATGTAAATAAAGTTGCATATGAACTTGGCAAAAAGTATGCTCTTGAGAGTATGAAGTAGGTAGGAGCTTTTCCTATCTTTATATAATTATCTTTCATTTTATTAACTATTTTTCTCTTTTAATTTTAACACTGTATAATTTATAAATATAAACTTAGGTTAGTAGGTTTTATTAATTTAAATTAACCATTATTTTGATAAAACTTACTGTGAAATCTGAAATAAATTTTTTGGAGATATATATGGATATAGTGCTTATAGGTGCTGGTAATATGGGTGGTGCGATGCTTAGTGGATTACAAAAGTATAGTGTTACAGTTGTCGAGAGAGATGATAGTCGAGCTTCTGTGTTAAAAGAGAAATTTTCTAATATAGATATTGTAAATAAGATACCAGATATAAGTGGAAAGGTAGTTATTTTAGCTATTAAGCCACAATCTCTTAATTCTTTGGTAATTAATGGTAGAGCTAAAGCACTTGTTTCTATATTGGCTGGGGTTAATATAGATAGGCTAAAAGTGGCTGTTGATGCTGAGTATTACATAAGAGCTATGCCAAATGTAGCTGCTATGAATTTAAAGTCTGTAACTTCATTAACTGGTGATATAGAGTTTAAAGATAGTGCTTTAGAGATACTATCTACTATTGGAAAGGCTATTTGGTTAAATAGTGAAAAAGAGCTTGATATTGCGACAGGTTTAGCTGCATCATCTCCTGCTTGGTTGGCTTTGGTTGCAGAAGCTTTAGCAGATGGTGCAGTAAATTTGGGGCTTCCTAGAGATAAGGCTTATGAGTATTTGGGTTCTTTGTTTGAGGGGGTTGGTTCTATTTTAGAGCAGAAGCATCCTGCAATGTTTAAAGATATGGTTACATCTCCTGGTGGCACAACAATTGCAGGTATTTATGCACTTGAAGATAGAGGAGTCAGGGCTGCTTTTATTAGCGCAATGGAAGAGTGTTACAAAAGAGCTAAAGAGATATAGTTAAACCCAAATTATGCTTAATGGAGAAAGAGATGAAGAGAGTTATTTTAATATTTTTATTATCAATATTTATCTATGCAGATGTAAATATAGATAGTTTAGAAAAAGAGGCAAACAAAGGAAGTATAAAAGCTATACTTAAATTGGCAAATATATATGAAAATGGTATAGGTGTTAAAAAAGATTTAACAAAAGCAAAAGGGCTCTATTTAAAAGCTGTAAAGTTAGGCAATAGCGATGCAAAATTATCTATTGCTCTTGTGGAACTAGAGAGAAGTGTAGATAGAAATGTAAGTTTAAATAATAGTGTAACGCTAAAAGATAGAGAGCATATATTTACAGATTTAACAAAAGATGATATTAAAGATTTAATTATCAAGGCTAAACAGGGGGATAAAAATGCCATTTTCTCTTTGGGTGTGATATATGAGAATGGATATGGGGTAGTCAAGCAAGACAAAAAAAGAGCTATTTCTCTTTATAAAAAAGCTTATAGTTTGGGTAGTAAAAAGGCTGAGAGTATTTTAGAACTCGAAGGAGTTATTACTGAGTAAGTCTGGTAATAAGATTTTTATTTAGCTAAGTAGTAGTAAGAAAAATCTTACTACTTTTGTTATCTACAAGGATTTACAGCATCTCTTGGGTCATTGTATAGATATATCTCTACACGGCGATTGAGTGCTTTTTGTGCAGGAGTTTTGTTTGGAACAATTGGTTTATTGTATGAGCAACCTTTTGCATAAATTCTATTTGTTGCACCATATGCTTTAATTACATTTGCTACAGCTTGTGCTCTTCTTTGAGATAGTTGTAAGTTGTAGCTATAGCTACCTGTGCTATCTGTAAATCCAGCTACTTGTGCTATTGTTTTTGGGTATTTCCTAAGAAGTTGAGCAACTTTTGCAACTTTCCCTCTTGCAGTTGGTTGGAGTTGATCCGAATTTACACTAAACATCATTGAGTCTCTAAACATTATCTTAACATACTTATCACCTTTAGATACAATTATAGTTCTACTTGGATCAAGAGCTGCTAATGGGTCATTATTTACACCAGTTCCTAGAGCCTCTGCTATTTCATTTGCTTGTTGGTCAAGAAGGTAGCCTGTTCCAGCACCTACTGCTGCACCTGCTGCCCCACCAATTAAAGCACCTTTGAGTTTATGTTTAGATTGAGTTGCACCAACAATTGCACCTAAAACGCCACCAATTAAAGCCCCATTTTGTGTTCTTGAATTGCTATTGTCTCTTACTAAACTCTGGTTTGAAATTGAACAACCAGTGAAGAGAAGTGCTGTTACTGTTGCTATTGATAAAATTTTTAGTTTCAAATTATCTCCTTTTTATTTTACTGAACCCTTTGATTAACTTAGAGATAAACATCTAGGTTAGCTAGAGGGTTCATTTATATGTATTATAACAAAAATCGATTAAATTAGATTTTAAATTGAAATAAGTATTAAAATATGGTATAATAATAACTTAGGTATGGCAGATAGTTGCTGCCTTTTGGCAGAGGAAAGTCCGGGCTGCAGCAAGGTAGGATTCCATTTAACAGATGGCCAGAGTAATCTGAGGGCAAGTGCAACAGAGAGAAGAATATCTGACCATATTTTTTGCTAAATAGTGCATAATAAGTATGATAGTCTGAAATTGTCTTAAAATTTATGATTATCATGTTATGTATTACAATAAGTATGGTCAGATAAAGAGTGAAAGGGTGAGGTAAGAGCTCACCAGTAATCTTGGTAACAAGATTAGCTAGGTAAACCCAATTCGCAGCAAGAAGTGCTTGGTATAAACCTTGCATCCAGAAGCACTTCGCTAAAATTAGCTTGTAACAGTTAATTTAGATAAATAACTATCTAATACAGAACTCGGCTTATAGCCATACCTATTCTTATTATAACTTTACTTTTATACTTAATATGTTATATTCTATTTTGTGATAACTTTTACAAATTAATAATAAAGAGAGATGAATGTTACGATTATATGTAGTTTTTATATTGTTTACACTAACTGCTTTTGCAGATGAACACTTTGCCAAATTGGAGCCAATTGATAGGGTAACTATTAAATCAGAAGTAAATGGAAAAGTTATAGAGGCAAAGAGTAGTTTAGAGGGTAAGATTGCTGATGGTGTGATTGTTAAGATAGATGATAGCTTAGATAGAGAGGATTTGAAGCACTCAAAAGAGTCTATAAAGCTATTAGATAAGATGATTAAGTTAAATCAGGATAATTTGCCATTTTTAAGAAAAAGTTTTTTATCGAAGAGAGATTTATATAGAAAAGTAGCACCACTTAACAGCACTTCACTTAATCAAAAAGAGAGTCTATATAGCTCTTATATAGCCGCAAAGGCTCAATATAGTGCAACCCAAGAGAAGATATTAAATTTAAAAAATCAAAAAGTCTCTTTGGCTCAAAAGATAGATATATTAAAAGATAGAGTTTCTAAAAAGAGTATTAGTGTTAAAAATAGGTATCTGTATTCTTTAAATGTTAAAAAGGGGGAATATCTCAATATTGGTATGCCAATTGCTACAATTGATGATATTAGCAAGGCTAAATTGACCCTATATTTAAGTGAAGATGAGTTAAAAGATATCGACAAGAAAAGGATATATATCGATGGGAAAGTGACAAATTTAAAGTTTAGTAAAATATGGAAAGTTGCTGATAAGAGGTATATATCTTCATATCGAGCAGAGATTATATTAAAGCCATTTACAACATTTTCAAAATTAATTAAGGTAGAGGTAAAATGATAGAGACAGCTTGTCCATTAGATTGTTTTGATGCTTGTAGTGTGATTTGTGATAGTAATAATCCTACCAAGCTTATAGCAGGGAGTAGGGCACCAACTACAAATGGGGCTTTGTGCGCCCATTTATATAAGCATATACATAAAGCTAAAAGAGTTGAAAAACCAATGGTTGATGGCAAAGAGGTATCACTAGAAGAGGCATTAGATGCAGTTGCAGAATCTATAAAAGATAAACCTTGGCTTCTTTGGAGGGGTAGTGGTAATTTGGGTGTAATGCAAAAAGTTACCAATCTTTTGGCTAAAGAGGCTAATGGCGTTTTGACTAGAGGAACACTTTGTGATGGAGCAGGTAATGCAGGAATAGTTGCTTCAAGGGGTGTTAATAGGTTATTGCCACCCCAGCAGATAGCTAAGAGTGAAGTAGTTGTAGTTTGGGGTAGGAATATTACAGTTACAAATTCTCATATTATGCCCTATATTAAAGATAAAAAAGTTATTGTTATTGACCCAATTAAGACAAAAATAGCAAAAGAGGCAGATATCCATATTCAGATTAGACCAAGGGGAGATTTCTATTTGGCCATTTTACTATCTAGGTTTATAATGATGGAAGATGGTGAAGATAGAGAGTGGTTAGAGAAGTTTGCTCCTGAATTTGATGAGTTTTATGACTTTACAAGAACTTTTAGAATAAAAGCTATACTAGAGCATATTGGTGTTAGTTTAAATGACATTGGAGATATGCTTCTTATGTTAAAAGAGAAAAGAGTTGTCTTTTTAGTTGGTGCTGGTGTTCAAAAGTATGAGATTGGAGATTCGGCTTTAAGAGCGATAGATGCCCTTGCAGCAACTTTGGGACTTTTTGGAAAAGAGGGGTGTGGAGTTAGTTATTTAGCAAATTCACAATTGGGTTTTGATAATCCATTTAGCGTAGATTTAAAAACTGAACTTAAAGCTACTACACCATTTTCTAAATATAGTGCTGTTATAGTGCAAGGTGGTAATCCTGCTGAATCTATGCCTTGTAGCAGTAGAGTTATAGAGGAGTTAAATAATACTCAAAGAGTTATATATTTTGGTTTATATGAAAATGAAACAAGCAGATTGGCTGATATTATTATTCCTGCAAAAACCTTTTTAGAAAAAGAGGATGTAAGGCTTTCATATGGTCACCAATATGTTCAAAAGATGAATAGAGCAATTGATAGCACTATTGGCATAAGCGAATATGATTTTACGCAAGAGATATTAAAGAGATTAAATCTTAATGCTATTGAGAGTGAGGAGTATTATATTGATTATTGGTTATCTCAAGCTATTAAAGATAGTTGTGATTGTTTGATATCATCTAGCTTTGAGGAGATACCGTATAAAGATGGGTTTGGAGAAGATGGCGATGAAGAGTTTGAGTTTATAGATGATTTTTATGATGATTTTGAAGATATAAAAGCTCTAAGACGACCTAGAAAAAGGCTTAAAGAGAGAGTAGATGAGGAGTATTATTTAATTACTTCAAAATCTTCTAAAATGTTAAATAGTCAATTTGCAAGTTTAGAATCATTGTGTTATTTAAACCCAAGTTTAGGCTTTAAAGATGGAGATAAGGTTATATTAAAGTCTATTTGGGGAGAGTTGAGTTTAAAGGTAAAAGTTAGCAGTGATATAAGAGATGATTCTGTATTTGTAAAGTATGGGGTAAAGGGTGCAAATATATTAACACCGCCTGTATCTTCATTAGAGGGGGACATGGCATGTTATGGAGATATAAAGGTAAAAATAGTAAAAAATGTTTAATTTTTCTTTTTTAAGTTTAAAAAATTAAAAAAATAGTCATAAATACCGATATTTTATAAAAATATGGGTATTATTATAGTTATGGATATTATATTTTAAATAAGGGGTCATATATGCTTAAAAAGGTGGCTTTATTGTCAGTTGCTACGAGTGTAGCACTTTTGGCAGCTCTACCAGCAATATCTGGTAAGATTACAAAGATTAGTAGCAGTGGAATACCTGTAGATAGATTAGAAGCAGCTACTGGAATACATGAGGGAGATAGCTACTCTATAGCAGCACTTCAAGCTGCAAAAAGAAATTTAGAGATGGGTTTAAAACAGGCTGGATATGTTGATGCAAAAGTTAATGTTGATGCTGAGCCTTATGATAAGGGTGTAAAGGTTAAATTTAGCATCGATAAAGGTGACCCAATTAAGATTACAAAAGTTAATTTTGTTGGAAATAGAAAGCTTAGTGCCGATATACTTAGTAGCAATATTGTAAATAAAAAGGGTGGAGCTTTCTCTTGGCTAACTGGTGGAGGCGAAGCTACTCCATCTCAATTAGAGGCTGACCAAGCAAGAGTTAGAGATGAGTATCTAAAGAGAGGTTATCTTGATGTTCAAGTTGATAAACCTTTGATGAAGACAGATTTTGCATCTAAAACAGCTGAAGTTACATTTAACATTCGTAATGAGGGTGAGCCATATGGTGTATCTAGTATTGAGGTAACTCCAATTCCTGGTGTTAATATGCAAGAGGTTGAAAAAGAGTTTGAGCTAAAGAGTGGAAAGACTTTTAATGTAGAGAGTTTAAGACACGATTTAAATCTTTTAATAGAGAAAGCTGGAGATAAGGGGTATGCATTTGCTCAAGCTGCGCCACAATTTAAAAAAGATGATAATGGTAGAACAATATCTGTTAGATATGTAGTAAATCCAGGAGAGAAGATAAGGATTCATGATGTTAAAATATCTGGAAACAGTAGAACAAAAGATCATGTTGTTAGAAGATATGTATATTTAGCTCCAGGAGACCAATTTAATTTAACTGATCTTAAAGATAGCAATGATGAGTTAAAAAGAACAGGATATTTTGATAGTGTGGAGATTATACCTAAGAAAGTTGGTGCTAACTCAGTAGATTTAGATGTTAAAGTTAGAGAAGCACAAACGGGGAGTATAACAGCTGGTTTAAGCTATGGAAGTTATGCAGGATTGGGTGTAAACGCTTCTATATCTGATAGAAATATGTTTGGAACGGGTATTGGTTATAATTTACAATTAGAGAAGAGTAAAAAATCTCACAACTATGCCATAAGCTTAACTGATCCTAGAGTATTTGATTCTCTTTATAGTTTATCAGTTGGTTTATACCATCAAAGTTATGAATTTATAGATTATAACAAAAAAGAGAAGGGTGCATATGTTACTTTAGGTAGAAAATTAACCAGAAATTTAAGTGCTTCTATTGGTTATATATATTCAAATGTAGATTATAGCGATTATGAGACATATAATGTAGATTATGAATCATATAAAAAATCTGCTATAACGGCATCTGTTACATTTGATAATACTGATGATTATCTATTGCCAAGAAGAGGTATTTATGCTAATTTAAATCTTGAATATGCAGGTTTTTCAGGTAATATAGAAGATAGATATGCAAACTATTTCAAAACTGAATTTAAATTTGCTGCATACAAGGGTTTAAAAGATACCTTAGGGCATGATTTAATTTTAAGATATAAATTAAGATTTGGAAATATTACGGATAAAGGTTTGACACCAAGAGCAGAGAGACTATATCTTGGTGGTAGCAGTTGGGGTGTTAGAGGTTACTCTCCTGCATCTATATCTCCATATAACAGCAATGGAGATAGAGTAGGTGGATTTAAAAGTATCTCTAATAGTTTAGAGTTAAGTATTCCACTTAGTTTTGCACCTAGTATGAGAGCTACTGCATTTGTTGATTATGGAATGATCGGAACAGATTCAATAAGCGAAGTAAAAAGAGGTTCATATGGAGCTCAAATTGAGTGGCGTTCTCCATTTGGTCCTGTTAATCTTATTTTTGCTAAACCGTTTAATAAAAAAGAGGGAGATAGATTAGCTAAATTTGAATTTACAATTGGTGGTAAGTTCTAATATACTCTATCTAATAATTATTATTTAGCCTATCTTATTGGCTAAATAATATAAGATGTGATTACCCTGCATTTTCAATACAATATTTTTACTTCAATTTGCTTATGAAAGATAAGTTTCTATAAAAGTCAGACACTAAAGAGTAATTTCAAATATAAAACGGACACGCGAATTTAACTCGCGTTTTATAAGATAAATTTTGGAGTTATTGTAAAAATATAAAAATCATACTACCATTCAAAGTAGGTTTTAACTGTTCCTAGTTGTGAGTAGTTATACTTTTTTATACCATCTTTTGTTTCTATTTCTATACCGCTATTATCAGCATTTTTTAGGGTGCCTTTGAGTTTATTTTCGCCTAATACTTTTACTTTAATTTTTTCACCTATAGAGTTTATAAAGTGGTGTGGTTTTGTTAATTTTCTCTCAATTCCAGGAGAGCTTACTTCATATCTATACTCTCCATTAACAGGAGGAGAGATGTCTAGTAAAGGCGAGGTATCTCTTGATATGTCGGCACATATATCAAGATTAACTCCACCATTCTTTACTATATATACTCTAAATATTGTTTCGCCATTATCTTGGATTATTTCACTATCGTATAGTTTTGCTCCATGAGAGTTAATAATTTTTTCTATATCATCTATTAGTGCCACTTTAGTTTTCCTTCTTTTTAGATGTTGAAATTTGCTTAAATAACTCATCTATCTTTGCTACTCTATCTATATGGTCATCAAATTCAAATTTAAAGTTTGGAGAGCGATACCACCCCTCACTCTCTTTTACATAATTTTTTAAAAAACCTTGCACTTTACGCAGCTTTTTTAATATCTCGTTTTGTTTTGTCTCATCTATACCTGTTTTATCAAGATATACTTTAGAATCATATCTTCCACGAGAGCATACAACTTCTGTAACAACAATATTTTGAAGCTCTTCATCATCTAACATTGAGAAGGCTTCTGGTAGAATCTCTTTAAGTGCAGATTCTGTTCTTTTTCTCTTTATTTCGGCTGGATTCATAGAGTAGCTTGTCCTTCAACTACTTTGTAAGCTTCAACTATATCTCCCTCTTTGATATCATTGAAATTTTCTAACATAATACCACATTCTAAACCTTTTCCAACCTCTTTAACATCGTCATTAAAGCGTTTAAGTGAGCTTATTTTACCTTCGTAAACTATATCTTCTCCTCTTAAAACTTTTGCTACAGAGTTTTTCTCTACTTTCCCATCAATCACCATACATCCAGCAATTGTTCCAATTTTTGCAACGCTAAATGTTTGGCGAACTTCAAGTTTAGCAATTGCTTCTTCAGTATATATAGGGCTCATTAAACCACTTAGAAGCTCTCTTGCATCATCTAACAAGTCATATATAATAGAGTATGTTTTTACCTCTACTCCAAGTTCTTTAGCTTTATTTTTAACTGAAGATGTTGGCTTAACATTAAATCCTACAATATAGCAGTGCTCACTTGCATCTGCAAGAAGAACATCATTCTCTGTTACACTACCAACACCACTGTGTATTATCTGTATCTCAACCTCTTCATTTTTAAGTTCGGTTAATGCCTGTTTGATAGCTTCTAGCGAACCTTGAACATCTGCTTTGACAATAATTGGAAGTTTTTTTATCTTTCCTGCTGCAATTAAGTCACTAAGCTCATCTATAGATACTTTCGTAGATTTAGATAACTCTTTAACTCTTGATAGCTCTTTTCTTTTATTTGCAATCTCTCTAGCCTCTTTTTCACTATCAACACCAATTAAGATATCTCCTGCACTTGGAACTTCATTTAATCCAACTATCTTAGCTGGTGTGCTTGGACCAATCTTTTTAGCTCTACTTCCATCATCTAAAATCATAGTTTTAACACGCCCATAAGTTGTTCCAACTATAACATTATCTCCAGTGCTTAAGCTACCATTTCTTACAATAATATTTGCTACTGTTCCTAAACCTTTTTCGACTGAACTCTCTATTACTATAGCTTTTGCAGATCTATTTGGATTAGCTTTTAGCTCCATTATTTCAGCTTGAAGAAGTATTGTTTCTAATAGGTCATCTATACCCATACCAGTTTGTGCAGATACTGGAACAAATTCATACTCTCCACCCCAATCTACTGGCATAATTCCAATCTCTGATAGTTGAGACTTCACATTATCTGGATTTGCTGTCTCTTTATCCATTTTATTTATTGCAATAATAATTGGAACACCAGCAGCTTGTGCGTGAGATATAGACTCTTTTGTTTGAGGCATAACTCCATCATCTGCAGCTACAACAATAATTGCTATATCTGTTGCTTGAGCTCCTCTTGCTCTCATTTGTGTAAATGCTGAGTGCCCTGGAGTATCTATAAATGTTACTTTTTTCCCATCTTTATCAACTTGGTATGCACCAACATGTTGAGTAATTCCACCAGCCTCTTTTGCTGCTACTTTAGCTTCTCTTATTTTGTCCAAAAGTGAAGTTTTACCATGATCAACATGCCCCATTATCGTTACAACTGGTGGTCTCTCTTCTTCTGTTTCATCTTCAATTTCATCATATTTTGCAACATAATCTAGCGCATCAAGAGGGTTTATCGTTTCTACTTTTACATCGAATTCATCTGCTAAAATCTCTATAGAGTCTTTATCTAAAAAGTCATTTTTTGTAACCATAGTTCCAAGTGCAAATAGAGTTTTTACTATCTCTGAGACACTTTTGTCAATTTTTTCTGCAAACTCATATACTCGAACATCTTCAGGTATTTTTATTGCATCTACTTTTTTAACTTCTGTATCTTTATTCTTATAGTCTCTCTTTTTTCTTTTTCTTTGACCAGCACTTCTAAATTGAGTTTTGTTTGCCATATTTTTTTGAGATCCACTTATAACGGCGCGTTTACGAGCTTCCTCTTTTCTTCTAAGTTCTTGGCGTTGTTGCTCTTCGAAAATAACTTTATCAGAGAAATCTAGTAAAACGACCTCTTCTTCTTCATAAAGTTCATTACCTGATCCAAAATCTCTATCTACTATATCTAATCGTTTTCCACTATCTTTTGCAGTAGTTGGAGTTTTCTTTTTCTTCTTTTTAGGCGCTACGCTATTCATATTCATTGTGGATGTTGAAGATTTATCTACTTTTTTTATCTCTCTTTGAGGGTTTTTCTTCTTTACAATAGTGATACCTCTTCTCTTTAGAGGATCTTTTTTAGGTTTATCTTCATCCTCTTTATCTTCGCTACTATTTTTGGCTTCCTCTTTTGGGGTAGCTGTAATACCTTTTCTTTTTCTTGCAGGTTTTTTAGGTTCTTCTTTAGGTTCTACTTTCTCTTCATTTTGGGTTTTACTCTCTTTTATTTCACTGATTTTTGTAGAATTCTCTTTAGATATAGTTTTTTCCTCTTTAATATCTTCAGAGGATTCCTCTTTTTTCTCTACTTTTTTAGCTTTTTTAACAATAACTTTTTTTGGCTCTTTTTTTTCTCCAAATCCATCTGGTATTTTACCTGATATCATATACTCCATTAAAACTTGTGCCTCTTCTTCTGAGATAGTGCTATTTTTAGCTCTTACTTTAAAACCAAGCTCTTTTGCTTTCTCTAATGTTTCTTTATCGTTTGCTCCAGCTTCTAGGGCAACCTCTTCAATCTTAATTTTTGACACTAACTAACTCCTTAATTAACTCTTCTACGCTTTTTATATCTATTTTTTCTCTTCCAGCAACTATCTTAGTTATATGTTGCCCCTCTATACACTTAGTGCAAAGATAGAAGCTTCTACCTTTGCCACTATACCTAATAAGATTACCTTGATCTTTTTGTAGTCTAATAAGCTCTTGTTGTCTCTCCCTTTTGCGACATGCTATACACATTCTAATAGGTTTAGATTTCATTATCGATATTATAGCACAATTTTCTAACTACTGACTTTAACGCCAAAATTATCTAAATCACAAACCATTACTCTAAATTGAGTAAAAGCATCTTCTAGCACTTTAGCTATTTTTGGTGCATCATCTTCATACGCTAATGTAAAAAAAGTAGAGCCACTTCCCGATAGAGTGCTCATAAGTGCACCATTTTCTAGTGCAAGAGTTTGAACTTTAAATAGCTCTGGCATCATTGACATTCTTCTCTCTTGATGAAGTTTATCTTTAGCTGCAATTCTTAATTGATCCCATGAATCTGTCATAAATAGACCAGTCATATATGCAGCGTGAGATAGAGAGAATACTACTTCGCTCTTGTGATAGTTATTTGGTAAAACATTTCTTGATCGATTTGTTGAGATTGTTTTATTTGGAATTACCAATATAGCTTTTAGGTAGTTTGGCATTCTGTGTTTTTTGCTATATACTCTATCTTCATGCAGACATGCAACATTAAAACCACCCATTACAGCTGGTGTTATATTATCTGGATGTGGCTCATACTTAAGTGCTAAATTTAATATTTTTCTCTTATTATATTTAACTCCAGCTGCTATATGTGATGCTGTAAGTGCAGCTACAATTACAGCAGATGAACTTCCAAGACCTCTTGAAATTGGAATTTTATTCATAAATTCAAATCTAAAAGTGTTATATTTTCCACCACTAAGTCTCTTATAGTGTTCATTAAATATATTAAGAAACATTATATTTCTTTTAATTCTAGGGTTAGATGCACCTTCACCCTTTGTTGATACACTAAGAAATCTTGATGGTTTAATTCTTATTTCGTTTCTTAAATTTATTGCAAGTCCAAGCGTATCAAACCCTGGACCTAAATTTGCACTTGTTGCAGGCACAGATACTAACATTTATTAACCTCTTATCAGACAGCAGCAATGCTATATTGTGGCTCTATTGTATCTAAAATTTTAACTTCATTTAGAGTTTTTGGCATATAAAAGCTACTATCTATATTTTCTTCAAATCTTTTTGTTATTATAGTCTCTTTTTCTTTGATAAAATAGAGTTTTCCCAATGCTTTAATAGGTTTATTGTTATTTAGTTCAAATGCATTTACAGCTTTAATATTGATATTTCTAACAATTTGTAAAGTTTTAAGAGTTATATAAGTAATTTTTGTTGCCATATGGCTACCTGGACCATTTGTGTAGATAATCTCTTTTATATTGTAATTTTTTAATAAATTTGTAATAGTTGGTAATAGTATTTCTGAAGTTAATCCACAATACTCTTTTTTTTCTATAAGAGTATTGTTTTTATATATACCTATTTGCATAGGTTGTGCTATTTGATTAATTAATACTACTATAATTTAACCTTTAGGCAAATACTTTTACTAACTCTTGAGCAGATTCATAATCTTTAGCTTTTATAATTTCATATGAATCTTCGCTACTTAATAGTTTTCTTGTCAATTTATTATTTAACTCATGACTTGCTGCAACTGCTACATATTCACCAACTACTTGTTTACCAAGTAGCATCATGTCTCCTATGGCATCTAATATTTTATGTCGAACAAATTCATCTTTATATCTTAAACCTTCAGGATTTAAGATGGATTTATCATCTAATCCTATAGCATTTTCCAAACTAGCTCCAAGTGCTAAATTTATACTTTGTAGGTATTGTATATCTCTTGCAAAACCAAATGTTCTAGCTCTTGCAATATCTTCTATATAGCTTTTTTTGCTAAAATTGTATCTAAATTTTTGAGTCCCAATTACAGGGTGATTAAATGAAATCTTGAAGTTAAATATCGGCTTTTTAGATGGTTTTAATATAGCAACTTTTCCATCTTGCTCCACTTTTACCTCTTTTTTAATAACAATTATAGATTTAATAGCATCTTGTTTTACTATACCGGCTTCATCTAGTAGCATACAAAATGAAATTGCACTTCCATCCATAACTGGCATCTCATTACCATAAACTGTAACTTTTAAGTTATCTATAGAGTAGGCATATATTGCAGACAAAAAATGTTCGATTGTAGAGATTGCATTTGGTTTTACACCTATGACAGTTGCTAATTTTGTTTCAGATATATTTTCTGGTTTTAATTTTAGCAAGGTCCCACTATTTGCATGTATAAAGATTACTCCACTATTAATTGGAAGTGGCTCTAGTGTCAATTTAATTGGTTCACCACTATGCAACCCTATTCCTGTAACTTCAACTCTTTTTTTAATTGTCTGTTGAAACATAAACTACCTCATCTTTCTTATTACCTAATTATACCCTAAAATTGAGTCAGCTTTCTTAAATATTGCATTTATATGTGTATCAATCCATTTACTTTTCATCCACTCTAATGGTAGAACTTCTACTCCTTGAATTAGAACTCCAAAGTGAACATGGTCTCCAAGGGCCAATCCTGTAGCTCCTGTTTTTGCAATAGTTTGCATATGTTGTATTTTTTGATTCTTTTCTACTAAAATAGATGAGCAGTGCCCATATAGTGTATATAATCCAAATTTATGGTCAATAATTGGCATATTTCCATATATTCCATTATATCCAGCAAACACAACTTTCCCACTGTTTGCATATAGATTATCATGTTTAACACTTGCTAAATCGTAACCAACATGGTATGAAGTTGAGATTATATTATCAGGTGTTTTATAGTAGTAATATCTCTTTACTCCAAAGTCAGATACTCTTTTATAACCTTTTAATGGTTTAAATGGTTTAATATCCCATTTTTTGTTAAATGGTGTAACACTTTTTGTATATTTGTGAATAAGATTCTCATTTTTCTCTCTCATCTTTTCATTTACTGCTCTAAATTTATCTAATTTTCCACTTATATTTGAATAGTCAGGATCTTGTTGTGCAAGTTGGGATATTTTTCCATTTATAAATCTGTCACTAGCTTTTATCTTAGAGACTTTATACTCTCTGTCTATTTTACTAATTTGTATTGAGTGCTCACTTTTATTGTTTGCCTTATCGATAGCAACTATTTTTGGGTTAAAACTATCTTGGTTAAATGGCCATACAATTAGTGATGCATATACCCCATTTTTTCTATATTTTATTGGTTTAAATTTAATATTTTTAGAAATTTCTATATATGTATCTTTTAAGTTTTTATCATCAATTTTATATATAACAATAGCACTTCCACCCTTGGTTATATTTTGACTACTAGCTATTGTGCTAATTTGTGGAGGAGTGTTGTCTATAATTAGTTTTGCTATTTTTTGGCTTTTATTACCCATAAAAAAGCCCCAAAGGCTACTATCAGTTGCAGTTATAATAATATTCCAATTATCTTTTTTACTGTTAGTAACCTCTTTAGGCAGTTTTACCTCTACAGTTTTATCTTTACTTTTTATTAAAAACTTTTGATTATAAATTGGTATTTTGGTCTCATCTGAGCTTAATACAACTTTACAACTTTTTAATCCACTATTATCTTTAATTGTAAATTTTATAGGTGTTTTAGTGTTTGCAGATATAGTGTTAGTTGTTAAAATTTGTGGTTTTTCTCGCTCAAATATAGGAGACTTATATGCAAAAAAGACTCCACCTGCAATTAAAAGTAGTAAAAGTAACCATAAAATCAATTTTCCACTTCCACCTCTTCTTCTACCTCTAACTCTTCTAGACATATATTATTCCTTTAATTCTTTTTAGTAATAAATCTTTTATTTCTGCTATTTTACCACCTTTTACTTCAAATCCAGAAGCATTTTTGTGCCCACCTCCACCAAAAAGTGATGCTACTTTAGATATATCTTCATTTTTTGAACGAATTGAACCTTTAATAGAATTTTGATATTCTACTAATAGTATTGCAACTTCAACAGTAACAAGAGAAATTGCTATATCAATTACCCCATTTATATCGGCAAATGAGGCACCAGTTGCGTTAATGTCATCTTTGTCAATTTGCATAAAAGCAACTCTTCCGTCTGTATGTAGTTCTAGGGAGTTGATAGCTCTACCTAGTATTCTAATGTGTGCTAATGAGTTGCTTTTATTTACTTTAGTAGCTATAAGTGATGGATTAGCACCTAAATTAATTAACTCTTTTGCTATATTAAATGTATTCTTAGAGGTTAGGGTGGTTGTGAAGTTTTGGCTATCACTTATAAGCCCAGTGTAGAGAGCTTCTGCCACTTTTTTTGATAACTTTTGACCCTCTTTTAAAAGTTTATATAAAACAGCTGTTGTAGATACATCTACCTCTACAATATTCAAATTACCAAAGTTACTATTATCTTGATGGTGGTCAATATTTATTATCTCTCTACCCTCTAACTCAAAGCCACATCTATTGATATTTGCACAATCTAAGGTAATAATTAAACTATCACTATAGCCAATTTT
>JALSPE010000100.1 GCA_026986085.1 Campylobacteraceae bacterium
GCCTTTGGTTGTAAATTTGCAATCTCATCTGGTTTTATATTTAATGGGTCATAGCGATTACTAGAGGTAATTGCAACAATTTTTGAATCTTTTGCCCTCATTACTGCAACTACTATCTCTTTTGCTTCTAGTTTTCTTTTATAGGTATCTAATATGTAATCTATTGTCTTTTGTAACCCTAAATTTATATTTAAAATCAAATTGTAACCATTCTTCTTTTTGGTATATTTTGTATTTTTTGTATGAACTATATAACCAATTGCATCTCTCTTACCACTTATTAAGCCATCTTTTTTTCTGTTTAGATATTTATTGTAAAATTTTTCAATTCCGTTAAATCCAACTATATATTTGTATCCATCTTTCTCTTTTACCCTTGTATAACCCAATATTGGAGATAGTGCCTCTTTTAGTGGATACTCTCTACTCTCTCCCTTTTCAATAATTGTTAATCCATAATAAAAGTTCTTATTTATGCCGTTACCTCTAAATACCTTAAAACGATTTAATTTATATTTTAACTCTTTAAGATAAATTGCTGTTTTTGCATCGATATTATCTGCAATAGTAACCCAACCTTTTTTTTCTTTTCCACTCTTATCTACCAATCTCTTTTTTAACTCATCTTCTGGAATATTGGCATATATACTAAATAGTTTTAAAAAGAACTCTTTTTTATTTGGGTCTAGATATTTTGTATGAAAAGATGCACTATAACTTTTAATTGATCTAGCAATCGTATAACCCTCACTTGATATGATGCTTCCTCTTAATGCTCTATCTTTTATAGTTTTAGTTTTAAATTGATTACTGGAATTAAATGATAAGAAGAGAACTCTTACTATTAAAATTGATGCCAAAATAGCCATAACAATTACAATAAACTTTACTCTTTTATCGCTAAAAATATCTCTTTTTTTTATATTCATACAACCTTCTGAAAAATCTTTTTAATTAATTTTGTTATAATATCATAATTTTAATACTAATTAATAAAAAAATAGTATTATTATGTTAATATTTTAAAAAAAGGTTAAAATTTAATGGATAGAGGTCTATATTTATCAACTATTACACTACTTCTATTCTCTATAGTTGCTGTCTATTCGCTATCTATATTTCCAACAATATATTTTGGAGCTTCTGAGTTTCATTTTTTAAAAAAAGAGAGCATTTTTGTTGCAATAGCCATTGTGATATTAACTATAATTGGTTCATTAAATCCATATAGATTTTTTAAACCGTTAGGGTTTACTCTATTTATATTATCAACTATATTATTAATTAGTATGTTTTTTTTGCCAGAGAGTTTGGTTAAAGAGGTTTTAGGTGCTAAAAGGTGGATAAAATTTGGCTCTTTTTCTATATCTCCGACAGAGTTTTTTAAGTATGGTTTTCTTGTTTTTATAGCTTGGAGTTTGGCCAGAAAAGAGAACAATTTAAAGAGTAGTAGCACTATTTTTAAAGAGTTTTCTATACTAATTCCATACTTCTCTCTTTTGGCAATAGTTGTTGTATTTGTTGCTTTTGCTCAAAAAGATTTAGGGCAAACTGTAGTAATTACCTTAACACTACTCTCTATAATTCTTTTAGCTGGAGGCTCTAAAAAGTTATTTATTACACTAATATCTATGTCTATTGGTTTAGTTGCAATATTAATTGCAGTTGCTCCTCATAGATTACACCGATTAAAGGGATGGTGGGTTGGAGTTCAAGATGGTATTTTATCTATCTTACCAGATGGGATAGCAAAAAGTTTAAAAGTAACAGATACAACACAATCACTACCAATTACAAATGCTATCCACTCTATCGAAAGTGGTGGAGTATTTGGAAGACATTTGGGAGAGGGGCAGTATAAACTAGGCTTTTTAAGTGAGGTTCATACCGACTATATCTTTGCAGGAATTGCAGAAGAGATTGGGTTTATTGGCTTAATGTTACTGCTGTCTCTATATGGATATATTCTATATAGAATATTTTTTATTGCAGCAAATTTAGTTAAACCTATGGAGAGATATTTTGTAATTGGTGTTGGAGTTATAATTTTCAGCAGTGGTATGATAAATCTATTAGGAGTTACAGGATTAATTCCAATAAAGGGTATAGCAGTTCCCCTGCTTAGTTATGGTGGTTCTCAAATTATAGCTACATCCATAGCTATAGCTATGGTTTTAATGTTAAGCAGAAAGGTAAAGGTATGAGTATTGTATTTACAGGTGGTGGAACAGGTGGACATTTAACAATTATTGCCGCAGTAAAAGAGCATATTGATAACAGAGATTTAATATATATAGGTTCAGTCTCAGGGCAAGATAGAGCTTGGTTTGAAGAAGATGATGACTTTAAGCAGAGATATTTTTTAAACACACAAACAGTTGTAAACAGAGGAGTTTTAGGTAAGATAAAGAGTTTGAGTGTAATTTTAAAAGAGGCTTTTAAAATTCGTAAAATTCTCAAAAGTGTTGATGCAAAAGTTGTATTCAGTGTAGGTGGTTACTCTGCTGCACCAGCTTCTATAGCTGCAAAAATGTTAAATATTCCACTTGTTATTCATGAACAAAACTCTCATATTGGAAACTTAAATAGAGTCTTTAAACCACTTTCGCATAGATTTATATGGGCATTTGACAAAGAGGATAGTTTAAGAATATACCCAGTTAAAGAGATATTTTTTAATAATTACAGAGTTAGAGGTAGAGTTAAATCGATATTAATTAGTGGTGGCTCACAAGGCTCTGTCGCTTTAAATAACTTTGCTCTATCTATTGCCAAAGAGCTTGATAGCAAAGGTATAAAAATATACCACCAAGCTGGTGAAAAAAATTTAGAAAAAGTTAAAGATGAGTATGAAAAACTAGGAGTAGATGCAGAGGTTTTTGGCTTTACAAAAGAGATGCCAGAGATTATGAAAAAAGCAGATTTTGCCATAGCAAGAGCTGGAGCATCAACACTTTGGGAGATGACGGCTACTGGATTACCAGCTCTATATGTTCCATATCCATATGCGGCAAATGACCATCAATATTATAATGCAAAATTTTTAGCAGAGCAGAATTTAGCATGGCTTAAAAGAGAAAATGAGTTAGAAAAAGAGTTGATTTTTGATATTATAGATAGTGATTTAACCCCTATCAGTAAAAGATTACCAGAGTTAATAGAGCCAAATGGTGCAAAAAAGATTGCTAAATATTTAGAGAATTTTAATTAATACACAAACAATTCACATTGATATCTTATAATAGCATTACCAATCAAGATATTGGTAGAGGTAAGACTAAAAAAGGTAACTTTTGAGAGTCTAAAATAAAATAGTTGTATCATTTCTTCTCCTCCTATAAATAGATTTAGATACGGTATATTCAAGTAGCCTTTTTGGCTACTCCTCCTTCATATTACAATTGAACCCCCTAATTATTACTCTATTAACTTAACATTTAATTAATATATTAACACAAACAGTGCCGTTGTAATGGACACTGAATAAAAGTAGAATTAAGAATACCACTTAAACACTTAATATGTCTATGTCTATTTTTAATATGAAAGTTAAGATATTAATATTTATAAAAGATAGATAATCTCTATTGGATAATCCGAGTTTAACTCATAATTAGATAAAATATATATAATTAAATAATAGGATATATTTTATGAGTATAAGAGAGCAATTTTTAGAGTTTTTTAAAAGTAAAGGGCATAAAGTAGTTCCAAGTTCTCCATTGGTTCCAGATGATGCTACGCTTCTATTTACGAATGCTGGTATGGTTCAGTTTAAAGGTATTTTTACAGGTCAAGAACCTACTCCAACACCTCCTAGAGCTACAAGTAGTCAAACTTGTATAAGAGCTGGTGGAAAACATAATGATTTAGATAATGTAGGATATACAGCAAGACACCATACTTTTTTTGAGATGTTGGGTAATTTTAGTTTTGGTGATTACTTTAAAGATGATGCAATTGCATATGCTTGGGAGTTTATTACAAATAAAAATTATCTGAATTTACCAATAGAAAAGCTATGGGTTACAGTTCACGATAGCGATGATGAAGCTTATGATATCTGGAAAAAGTATATAAACGAAGATAGAATAGTTCGTTTTGGAGATAAAGATAACTTTTGGCAAATGGGTGATACTGGACCTTGTGGACCTTGTAGCGAAATTTTCTATGACCAAGGAGAGGAGCATTTTAACTCACCAGAAGATAAGATGGGTGGAGATGGAGATAGATTTTTAGAGATTTGGAACTTGGTATTTATGCAGTATGAGAGAGATGAGAGTGGAGAGCTTCATCCTCTTCCAAAACCAAGTATAGATACAGGAATGGGCTTAGAGAGAGTTGTGGCTATTAAAGAGGGGGTATTTAATAATTATGATAGCTCACTATTTAAGCCCCTAATTGATAAAATTGCTAAGATTGTTGGCAAAGAGCCAAATGAGAAAACAGTAGCATCATATCGTGTAATAGCAGACCACCTTCGCTCAACCACATTTTTACTTGCTCAAGGTGTAACATTTGATAAAGAAGGTCGTGGTTATGTGCTTAGAAGAATAATGAGAAGAGCTATTAGACACGGATATCTTCTTGGAGTTAGAGAGCCATTTATCTATAAATTAGTTGATACACTAACAGAGCAAATGAAGAGTCAATATGGATATTTAGAAGAGAGAAAAGAGGCAGTTAAAAGTGCTATGATGCTTGAAGAGGAGAGATTCTTTGCAACAATTGAGTCTGGAATTAAGCTATTTGAAGAAGAGTTAAAAGATACAAAAGATAAATTTAGTGGAGAGGTGGCATTTAAACTCTATGATACTTATGGATTTCCACTTGATTTAACTGAGGATATGTTAAGAGAGAAAAATATTCCTTTAGATTTTGAAGGTTTTAATAAAAAGATGGATGAGCAAAAAGCACAGAGTAAAGCAAACTGGAAAGGAACAGGAGATGCTGTTGCCAAAGGGGACTTTAAAGAGCTTACAGAGGAGTTTGGATTAAATGAATTTGTAGGATATGAGCAAACTTCTATTAAAACTAAAGTTTTATCCCTTTTAGATGAAAATTTCAAAAGAGTTGAAAGAATAGATGGCAAAGGTTGGGTATTTTTAGAAAAGACACCTTTTTATGCCGAAAGTGGTGGACAAGTTGGTGATGAGGGTGAGTTGATTACTTCTAACTCTAAAGTAAAAGTTCTTGATACTAAAAAGTTTAACAATTTAAATTTAAGTCAAATTGATGGTAGTTTAAGTGTAGGAGAAGAGGTAGAGGCTATTGTAGATAACAAAAGAGCCGAGATTGCCAAACACCACTCAGCAACCCACTTACTTCAAGCTGGATTAAAAGCAGTATTAGGAGAGCATATTGCTCAAGCTGGTTCATATAATGATGATAAGAGATTAAGATTTGACTTTACACATCCACAGGCTTTAACTAAAAAGGAGCTTGAAAAGGTAGAAGATTGGGTAAATGACAAGGTTTTAAGAGCTTTAAGTGTAGAGACAAAAGTTATGCCAATAGATGAAGCTAAAGAGAGTGGCGCAGTAGCACTATTTGGAGAGAAATATGGAGATAGAGTAAGAGTTGTATCCATAGATGATGCTTCAACTGAGCTTTGTGGGGGAACGCATGTAAACAATAGTGCACAAATTGGAACATTTATTATAACAAAAGAGAGTGGTGTTAGCTCTGGTGTTAGAAGAGTAGAGGCAATTTGTGGAAGAGCCGCTCTAAATTATATAAAAGAGAATAGAGAAACTATAGAAAATATAGAGAGCCAATTAAAGAGTAAAGAGCCACTAAAAGCCATATCTAAATTAAAAGAGCAGATAACTACTCTTAAAAAAGAGTTAAAAGAGGCACAAAATTCAACTAAAAAAGAGTTGAAATCTCAAGAGATAAATGGTGTAAATGTGATTGTAGATAGGGTAGATAATGGGGATATAAAAGAGCTTATTGATGAAGCTAAAAACAGATATGACAAAGTTGCAATTATACTTTTACAAAAAAAGGGAGATAAAGTTTTACTAGCAGCTGGTAGCAAAGGTTGTGATATAAACTCTGGAGCATGGATAAGAGAGATAGCTCCAATAGTTGGTGGAGGCGGTGGAGGTAGAGCTGATTTTGCTCAAGCTGGTGGCAAAGATACGACTAAAATTAACGAAGCGCTAGAGAGTGCTTTAGAGTATGTTAAGAAGAGTCTTTAAAATATGAAATTAAATTTTACTTTTTTTTCTATAAATAAGTATAAAACTATAAGTGGAAATTAGTGATGGTAAGATTGTGTTCACTCTCTCCTACTCGTGCAAAACTACTAACTAACTTTAATATAGAGTATATACAATCACCTATAGATTTTGATGAAAGCAGTATAAAAAAAGAGTCCCCTAAAGATTTTGTATATTTCGTTGCAAAAGGTAAACTAAATAGTGCTTTAAGAGAGTATGATTTAACTACACCAATAGTAGTTGCCGATAGTGTAGTAACAGCTAATGGAAAAATTTTAAGAAAAGCAAAGAGTAGAGATGATGCAAAAAGATTACTCTTAGAGCAGAGTGGAAATAGTGTATCTATTATTACTGCAACAATATTGAAATCTCAAAAATTGGAGTTTATAGATATATCTTCTACAAAGTTTATATTTGATGAGTTTAACAGTTTAGATTTAGAGGAGTATCTTGACTCAAAAGAGTGGCAAGGCAAGGCTGGTGCTTGTATGGTAGAGGGTTTTTGTAAAAAATATATTAAGAGTATAGATGGTTTAGAGAGTTGTGCTATGGGGCTTCCTGTAGAGAAATTATTGCCTTGGCTGGAGTTTTGATGTATTTTGAAAAAGAGCTAAAAGCATTAAAAAAGGCAAATAGATATAGAGAAGTAGAGAGCTTCTATAGAGTTAAAGATTTTGCATCTAACGACTATTTGGGATTAGCAAATAGAAAAAAGAGTTTAAAGAGGGCTTTTAATTTAGTAAAAGAGTATGACTACTTTGCTCCAAAAGCTAGTTTGCTTGTTAATGGATATCATCCTATACATCAAATTTTTGAAGATAAAATATCTAAACTAAATGGCTTCGATAGAGGCTTAGTAGTCGGAAGTGGCTTTTTGGCTAATATTGCACTAATAGAGTCAATGGTAAGAAGAGGAGATGAGCTTTTTATAGATAGTGAGTATCACGCGAGTGGTATTTTGGCTTCAAAATTAATTGCCGGAGAGTTAAGTTGGTTTAAACACAATAACCCAAAAGATTTAGAGAGAAAACTTATAAAAAGCAGAGCAAAGAGAAAAGTTATCGCAATAGAGGGTATCTACTCTATGAGTGGAGATATTGCCAAAAAAGAGATAATTGAGTTAGCTAAAAAATATAATGCTTTGCTTATTGTAGATGAGGCTCACAGCTGCGGAACAATAGGAAAAAATCTGCTTGGTATTTTTGACTATTACAATTTGAAAATAGAAGAAAACTATATTAAAATGGGAACATTAGGTAAAGCGTATGGAAGTTACGGAGCATATATTTTAAGCTCTAATGAAGTAAGAGAGTTCTTAATTAATCGTGCAAAACCTGTTATATACTCTACAGCACCATCAGTAATTGATATAGCCTTAGCTTTAGTAAATTTAGAGTATATATCTAAAAACAGTGGCTACCTAAAGTGCAAATTAGATGATAGAGTAGAGATAGTAAAAGATATTTTAGGTATTGAAACAAAATCTTTAATTGTTCCAATTAGGCAAAATAGTAATAAAGCTGCAAAAGATTTACAAAAAGAGTTACTCAAAAAAGGTTTTTTAGTTGGTGCAATTAGACAGCCAACAGTAAAAGAGCCAATTTTAAGAGTAATTTTAAGATTAAAAGAGAAGAAAAAAGATTTAATAGAGTTGCTTAAAATTATAAAATTTAACAGTAGCTATTTGGATGAAAAAACTATAATAAAAGATAACTCTAAAGAGGGTATTGATTCTCTATTTTCAAACTTAATTAAAAAGAGTTATAATGATTAAGATAAAAAAGTTAAAGATATTAGACAAGAGTCTTCAAAATAGTCTAGTAGATATTGCTTTTAATATAAAAAATTCTACAGCCCTTGTTGGAGAGAGTGGTAGTGGTAAATCGCTAACCCTCAAAGCAATATTAGGTATGTTGCCACCTAACTTAGAGTTAGATATAGATATAGAGTCTCCATTTAAATTAAATAGAGGAGAGAGTATCTCTTTTGTTCCTCAAAACCCATTTACAGCACTATCTCCATTAACAAAAATATCTAAACAATTTTTTAGCAGTGAGAGTAGAGTAAAAGAGCTATTTAGGCTACTTAAATTAGATTGGAGACTATATAATCAATATCCTGCCAATTTAAGTGGTGGGCAACTACAAAGGGTAATATTTGCTATAGCTTTAGTAAATGCTCCAAAACTAATTATGCTAGATGAGCCAACAACAGCGCTAGATAGTGAACTTAGAGATGATATGATTGAGCTATTAAAAGAGTTGCAATATAAGCTAGGATTTAAGATGCTTTTTGTAACACATGAAATTGACTTAGCTGCTAACTTATGTGAAGATATGGTAATTTTAAAGAGTGGAGTTGTGGTAGAGAGTGGCAAGAGTGCAGATATTATATCTAACCCAAAAAAGAGTTACAGCAGACTTTTGATAGAGTCAAATTTTAAAAATAGAGAGTTTAGAAGATGATATTTAAATTTATAAAATTTATAGTTATACTAGTGCTACTTGGAGTATCTCTTTTAGCTGGAATTCTTATATATGCCTACTATTCAGTAGATACAGATATAGATAAATTAACAAAATATACACCAAATACCTCTACAGAAATTTTAGATAGAAATGGTAAAAGAATAGCATACATATTTAAGAAACGACATAGATTATATGCAACATATAGTGAAATACCTTTCTATTTAATAGAGGGTGTTGTTGCCATGGAAGATACTAAATTTTTTGAGCACAAAGGGGTAAATCCAGATGCAATAGCTAGGGCTATTTTTAAAGATATAAAAGCAAGAGCCTTTGTAGAGGGTGGAAGCACAATAACACAACAATTGATTAAAAATATCTATTTTTCAAGTCAAAAAAAGTTGAGCCGTAAACTTAAAGAGGCAATTATTGCTATAAAAATAGAGGATAAACTCTCCAAAGAGGAGATTTTAGAGAGATATCTAAATGAAATATCTTATGGTAATAACTACCTAGGAGTCAAAACAGCAGCAGAGGGATACTTTAGAAAACCACTATCAACACTCACTCTAAAAGAGTCAGCTATGCTTGTTGGTATTCCTAATGCTCCATCTTACTATAATCCATTAAAACACTATGACAGAGTTAATAAGAGGGCAAATTTAATATTAAAGAGGCTTAAAAATTTGGGATGGATAAGAGAGAGCGAATACAAAAAGGCTATAGATGAGAAACCAAAGGTATATAAAACAACTCTCTCTCAAAATATAGCACCATATATAACTGATGAAGTTGTAAGAGAGTTTAGTAAAAAATTTACAGATTTAAAAACGGGTGGGTATAAAATATATACAACAATAGATTTAAATAAACAACGCATTGCAAGAGATGCAATTAGATACAGTTTAAATAAAACATTAGAAGATATTGGAGAGGATAAAAACAAAACCAATTTAAATGGTGCATTAGTAGCAGTAGAAAATAAAACAGGAGATATATTAGCTCTAATAGGAGGCTCTGATTACAAAAAAAGTCCATTTAACAGGGCAACAATGACAAAGCGACAACCAGGTTCTGCATTTAAACCTTTTGTCTATCAAACAGCTTTAGATTTAGGTTATAATCCAGCAACAAAATTAGCAGATTTATCAAGAACATTTAAATATAAAAAGAATGGAAAAACAGTTACTTGGACTCCAAAAAATTATGAGAGAGATTTTAAAGGATTTATGCCATTAAGGGAGGCACTAGTTCACTCTAGAAACCTAGCTACAGTAAATTTGGTATATGATATAGGTTTGCAAAAGATAAGAAGAAGATTGGCTAGATTAGATATAAAAAATATACCAAATGACCTATCTATATCGTTAGGAAATTTAGCTATTAGCCCACTAAAAATGGCTCAAATGTATACTATTTTTTCTAATGGTGGACATATGATAGAGCCTAGACTTGTTAGTAAAATTGTATCTAAATATAACTCTGTTCTTTACGAAAAGCAACCAAAAGAGATATTAAATTTTACCCAGCCACAACAAGCCTACCTTATGACAACAATATTAAGAGATGTCGTAAAAAGAGGGACAGGTAGAAATGCTCAGGTAAAAGGTATAGAGCTAGTAGGAAAAACAGGAACCACTAACAGATATATAGATGCTTGGTTTTGTGGATACTCACCAACTGTAACAACTATCGTATGGTATGGTAGAGA
>JALSPE010000101.1 GCA_026986085.1 Campylobacteraceae bacterium
AAGTAAAGAGTGCTATTACAGCATCTTTGAAAAATTGTCATATATCTTGACAAAAACTATTATACAATATCAAGAGCTATGATAACTTTTCTATCAAATATAGCTTATTAGCACCATAAAATAATATTTAAGTGTAAAAGATAAATTCACATACTAAGCAATAAAACAAATTTTAAATAATAAGGATACGCGAATTCATTCGCGTCTATTTGAGATAAAAAGTTAATTTTGGGCTATTGCCTCGAATAAATTCGAGGATCCGATAAGAAGAGGAATAAACTTTACTTTAAAATCTTTTGTTTATTAGCACAATGAAATAATAATTATTTAAGTGCAAAAGTTAAGTTATAACAATTATCTAAACCTATCTGTAAGTTCAGGTTTATCTAGTTGGTTTAAAAGGGTTGTGATTTTAACAGGAGAGCCTAATAGTTTTTTATAAATTATATAATTTCCTAAAACTCTTTTTCCATAATATCTTGCTTCATCATTATCAACCATCTCTAAACTTATATATGGTTCATACTTACCGCTTTTAAATATATTTTTTCTAATTAATCTTCTTGTGTAACCAATTCCTGCATTATAAGCATATGCTACAAACAGTGGATGGTATAGATGTTTATTAAGATAGTTTAAGTGTGTATTGGCAAATCTAAGAGATACTGCTGGTTTAAACATATCATCTAAAGATATATTTTCACCTCTTTGTTTTGATATATGCTTTACTAAAAATGGCATAAATTGCATCATACCAACAGCAAATGAGCTAGATACAGATGAAGGGATAAATCTACTCTCTTGTCTTGCTATTGCATAAATTAAAGCTTGTCTATCAACAGGATAGCTATAGATTAAGTTTCTATAAGGCATAGGAAAGTATTGTTTTGTATCTTTGTATGCTTTATTTAAAATATAGTAGTAGAAAGAGCTCGATTTTAAAGAGTTATACTCTTGTGCTAATTTAAATAGATTATATTTATTTGAGAATATTTTCTTTTTAAGTTTTGCCCACTCAATAGGATTGGTGATATCTATTTTAGACTCTCTATTGATATTTATAGTAGAGCTAGGTGGGGCAGGGTAGTCTCTATTTAGAAAATCCAAAGCAATTAGTTTATATATATTGTAGTCATAGCTATTTGCTAGTTTTTTTAAATAGATACTGTTTTTAGTTGCCATATATAGCCAAAATAGTGAATTGTCTGCATAAAATCTATTTTTTGCTTTGGCTCTAGCACTCTCGAAAAACCAAGAAGCCATATTTGGCTTTTTTCTTAATAGATTTTTAAAACCTAGTTTCATCAAGTTTCTATATGTAATTTTATTACCCTTAATAGGCTGGGTATCTAAAATAAGAGTTTTTAAATTTGTTAAATTTTCTCTAAAGGCTCTATATATAAATTGATTGACTTTTTTATTTTTTTGAAAATCTCTATATATGTAACTATCTAACTTTTTATTTAAAAGTTTTCTATTAGCAGTTCCTGCTAACACAAATGTATTTAATTTATCTAAACTATTTAACTTTAGCCATGATTGATAAAAGTTTCCACTCTTTAAAAGACGATTTATCATTTTGCTATATTTTAGAATATCCTCTTTACTGGCTCTATATACTTTTTTGGGTAGATGTTTGTGGCTTTTTTTATAGTAAGCTTTATCTAGCTTTCCATTTACATGATAGATTAATGATGAAGCTTTTATAGCTTTATCTTTTGTAGTGTTTGGCTCTTTCAAAAACTTCCAGATATAGAAGTCTCTTTCGATAGATTTTGGCATACTTTTTAACTCTTCAATAGTTAAACTATAACCAAAAGCTGATAGGGCAGATATGGTAAATACCACTTTTTTATATATACTCAAATTTGACTCTTAAATATATAATTTGTTTAAAATATTTATAGAAATATTTATTCCAAATATAACTAATAGTGGTGATAAATCTATACCATTAATAACCACAAATGGTAATTTTCTTCTTATAAAACTAAAAACTGGCTCTGTTGCTTTATATATTAATTGAACAAATTTATTGTAAGGGTCTGGGTTTACAAAACTTAAAATTGCTGCAATTATAACTACCCATGAGTATAAATTTAAAATTAATACTACTAAACTTAAAAAACTATTTACTACTATTGACATTGTGTTACCTCCAAAATATATGATTTAATAAAAGGGTATATCTCTTTTAACTCTATACCATCTTTTTTCTCTATACCTAATAATATATGTAAAATATTATTTAATTCATTTTTATCGATAGATATTTTGTTTAAAATATATTGCTCAAATTGATTATAATCATCTATTATAGGTGCTTTAAATATTATATCAGATAGTAACTTTATATTATCTATATTTTTGCTACAATCTTTTTTAGAAAATATCATATTTAATTTTTGCTCCAACTGGGAGATTGTGCTATATTTTTTTAAATATAGTTTCAATAAATCACCAATATTGTTATCGCTAAAGCCAAAAATATTAGATAGTTTTTTACTATCTATTTTTTTTAGATGCTCTTGATTTACAACTTTCAACTCATCTATATTAAATTTAGATGGATTGGCAAATAGATTGTTTAAATCTAACCATTTAACTATATCTGGTAGATAAAATATATTATTTGGAGTAGGGTGGATAAGTGTTACTATGTAATTTATAATAGCATCTGGCAAGTAGCCCTCTTTTAGTAGCGATTCAATAGTTATATTTATATCTTTCTTATCTGTAATTGAGCCAATAATGGTGTATTTAATATCTTGATTAAAATCTAAAGCTTTGTAGATAGTATCTATTTTATCTATATCTTCTATATTTATATCTGTTGAAATTACCTCGGTAACTCCTAGCACCATATTATCTATTGCATATGAAAAAATAGAAGAGGGGTTTTTATCTCTATTTAGTATAGTAAAACTATATGCCTCTTTGCTAGAGTCTATTAAACAAATTTTATATGGCTTGTTAGATTCAATTTTATTTTTTAAATCTTGTTGAGTTAAATTAATACAAGAGTTAATACAACTATCACTATCATCACTGCAAAAACAGATAAAAGCTTTTCTGTTCTCTATAAGTTTTCTAGCAAATTTTTGGTATATTTTTAATTGGTCACTTTGGTATATTTTTTGCTCTGTATCTATTGCAAATTTTTTTAATATATCACTAATTTCACCATCTTTGGAGTTAATATTGTTTTGAAATTTGATATCATCAAATAGTATTAAAAAACCTTCATCTTTTTGCCTAGAAAGAGCATAATTAACAATAGCATCTTTTAAATTATCTATATTTAGATTGTTATTTGTAGATATAGAGAATTTTAACATTTAGCTATCCTGTAAATTTCAAATTTGATTAATTATACAGTAATATTATTTAATAGAAAATTAAGAAGTTACCCAAAAAGGGTAAAAGTATTAATCTTTATCTTTACTGCCACCTGTAACTGTATTTACAACAGCTCCACTGGCAGCTCCAGCAACATCTATAGTGGCAGATGCAGCAGCTCCTGCTACTTTAATTGGTGCAGTAACAATTTGTGTGCACCCACTTATTAAAAGAGATATAGTTAAAGTAAAAAATATCTTTTTCATAATTAAGCTTTGTAATTTTTAATAGCATCTTCTAAAATTTGAGTTGCCTCTTTTTTGCCCTTAAAGCCAGTAACTTTAACCCATTTATTTGGCTCTAGCATTTTGTATGTTTCAAAAAAGTTTTTAATTTTGTTAAGTGTATGCTCTGGTAAATCCGTTATATCTTTAATTTCGTTAAAAGTTGGGTCAATCTTATGGTGAGGAACAGCTAAAAGCTTTTCGTCAATTCCACTCTCATCTTCCATTAGTAAAACACCAATTAAACGACACTTAATAAAGCTACCAGGAATTAGTGGATATTCACCTAAAACTAATATATCTGCTGGGTCACCATCATCACTTAATGTATTTGCTACAAATCCATAATTTGCTGGGTAGAACATTGCCGAGAACATAACTCTATCTACTTCAATAGCACCACTATCTTTATCTAACTCATACTTAATATTAGAACCATATGGCACTTCAATAATAGCTTTTACTTCATCAGGGCAATTACCGTGACCAATTTTATCTATATTCATAAATCTTCTCCGTTTAAAATGTGAGAAATTTTATCATAATTTTAATTTAATTGAGATTACGAGATGAAGATTAGTAAAATATCATTAAAAATCAAAGATAAAATATTTTATCTTTGATAGGGTAAGTATTATTTATGAGAGCTATATAGATGCTTTCTCTTTTACAAAAGCCTCCATCTCATTTACAATTGTATCTAAATCTCTTTGGGCATCTATAACTTTTAATAGTTTCTTATCTGTATAAAATTTTTTTATCTCTTCAAGAGGCTCATTATATATCTTCATTCTGCTATAGAATACCTCTTCATTATCATCACTTCTTTGCTCTCCAGGCGCTGCATCTGCTGCTCTGCCTAGAATTCTCTCTTTTGCTACCTCTTGGCTAACTCTAGCTTCGATTACAGCTTCTAATTTGATATCTTTTTCATTTTCAAGTAACTTGTCAAACTCTATCATCTGCTCAACGCTTCTTGGGAAACCATCTATAATAACTACACCTTTATCACTATTTTTTACAGCATTTACAATTGTGTTTAATACAATAGCAAGAGGCACTAATTGCCCTTTTGATATATAGCTATCTATCTCTTTTCCCAAATCGCTTCCACTTGCCACTTCTGCTCTTAGCATATCTCCTGTAGAGTAGTGTGCTATTGTGTCGCTATTTTTTTCAGCAATGATACTTGCATCTGTTGTTTTACCAGAGCCTGGTGCTCCAATTATTAAAAATAGTTTTTTCATATTTATCCTTTTACTTATTTTATATTTCTTTTTATTCGTAAACCAAGCTCTGTTAATTGTTCGTTATCAATATCTGAAGGAGCTTGAGTTAATAGGCATTGAGAACGCTGAGTTTTAGGGAATGCAATTACATCTCTAATACTATCAGTTTGTGCTAATAGCATAATTAATCTATCTAAACCCAGTGCAAAACCACCATGTGGTGGGGCACCAAATTTAAGAGCATCTAGTAAGAAGCCAAACTTCTCCTTGGCCTCTTCTTCAGAGATATTTAGAAGCTTAAATATCTCTTCTTGAATATCTTCTTTATGGATACGAATAGAGCCACCCCCTAATTCTGTTCCGTTTAATACAATATCATATGCTATTGATTTTAAATCTTCTAAGTCATCAAACTCAAATTTTCCATTTTCTAATTTTGGCATTGTAAATGGATGGTGAAGAGCTTTTGTCTTTCCATCTTCTACTTCAAACATAGGAAAATCTACTACCCACAAGAATCTATATTCATCTTTATCGATAATATCCATAAGCTCTGCTAAATATAGCCTAAAACGACCCATATAGTCTAAAACAGTCTTTTTATCTCCTGCTCCAAAGAATACAACATCTCCTACCTCTAATTGGCAAGTAGAGATTATATCTTTTAAATCATCTTCACTAAAGAATTTAGTTAAAGGACCCTTTAGTCCATCTTCTTTCATTTGAAAATATCCTAAACCTTTTGCTCCAAATTTTCGGACATAATCTTCAAAGCCTTTCATCTGGCGTTTTGAGAATATATTATCTCCATTTGTAACTTTAAGTGCTTTAATTCTATTTCTCTTTTTATCTTTTGCAATATCAGAAAAAATCTCATTTGTAGATTTTTCAAAAATATCAATTACATCTACCATTGCCATATCAAAACGCAAATCTGGTTTGTCCGAGCCATATTTCTCCATAGCTTCATCGTAAGATATTCTCTCAAATGTTTCAGGGATTTTATCTCCTTTACCACAAGCTTCAAATATATCTTTTATCAATTTTTCTGCAACACTCATTACATCATCTTGAGTGCAAAAACTCATCTCAACATCTATTTGGGTAAATTCTGGCTGTCTATCGGCTCTTAAATCTTCGTCTCTAAAGCACTTTGCAATTTGAAAATATCTATCAAAACCACCAACCATTAATAGTTGTTTAAATAGCTGAGGAGACTGAGGAAGCGCAAAAAACTCTCCTGGAAATACTCGGCTTGGAACAAGATAATCTCTAGCACCCTCTGGAGTGCTTTTTGTCAATACAGGTGTTTCAACCTCTAAAAAGTCTTGCTCATCTAATGAGTTTCTAGCTGCAATAGCCGCACTTGAGCGTAATTTAAAGATATCATACATTCTTTTAGTTCTTAAATCTAAATATCTATATTTTAATCTTATCTCTTCATTTACCTTATCATCATCTAAATCAAATGGCATTGGTTGTGATCTATTTTCTATTGTTAATTTATCAACAACAATTTCAACTTTTCCAGTTTTTAGTTTTGGATTCTCTAAACCCTCTCCTCTTGCTCTAACTTTTCCTGTAGCAATTAAGACAAATTGGTCCCTAACTTCATTTGCAATTTCGTGAGCATTTTTGCTATCTGCTGGGTCACAAACAAGTTGAACAACTTCATCTTTGTCTCTAATATCAATAAATATTACACCACCATGGTCTCTTCTGCTAGATACCCATCCAGCAACTGTTACCTCTTGACCTATCAAATCTTCATTTACTGTAGCACAATAGTGTGTTCTCAATTTCTTATCCTATAATTTTAATTTATATTTAATTGCGATTATATCCAAACATAGCTAAAAAGTGGCTATTACTCCTTTTTACGAACTATTTTAGCACCAATCTTTGACAATTTCTCTTCTAGCTTATCGTATCCTCTATCTAAGTGATAAATTCTTTTTACTTTTGTAACTCCATTTGCAGAAAGTGCAGCAATTACCAAAGCTGAACTAGCCCTTAAATCTGTTGCCATTACAGTTGCACCATTTAACTCTTTTACGGGTCTAATAGCTGCTACATTTCCTTTTAGCCAAATATCGGCACCAAGACGATTTAATTCACTAACATGCATAAATCTATTCTCAAAGAGTCTCTCTTCTATTAAACTCTCTTCATCTGCAATAGTTGCTACTGCCATAAATTGAGCTTGCATATCTGTTGGAAATCCTGGATATTCAGATGTTATAATATTTACTTTTTTAAGTTTTTTGGCTGGTTTAATTGTAACACTATTTTTATCGATATCAAATTCACATCCCATCTCTTCTAATTTATTAATAGTAGTTTGAATATGCTCAACATTTACTTTATCTAAAGTAAGAGTAGAGTAAGTTGCAGCCCCAACACAAAGATATGTTCCAGCTTCAATTCTATCAGGAATAGTCTCTATTGGTTCGTTAAAATTTAACGCAACTCCACCTGTTCCATAAATTTTTAAGTTTCCTGTTCCTATACCTTCTACTTTTGCCCCACCTAGATTAATCATTTGAGCTAATTGAGTAATTTCTGGCTCTTTTGCAGCATTTACAATCTCTGTTACTCCATTTGCCATAGCAGCAGCCATAAGGGCATTCTCTGTTCCACCAACTGTAATTTTATCAAAAATAATTTTATTTCCTACTAAACCATCTTCTGGTGCTTTTGCAACTACATAACCCTCTTTTAATGTAACTTCTGCGCCTAGTGCTTCTACAGCTTTAATATGTAAATCGATTGGTCTTTGACCAATAGCACAACCACCAGGAAGACTCACTGAACACTCTTTAAACCTGCTAAGAAGAGGTCCTAAAACTAGAATAGATGCTCTCATTTGAGCTACAATTTCATAAACGGCTTTAGTTGAATTTATTGTTGAACAATCAATTATGGCTTCTGTATCATTATGCTCTACTTTTGCTCCTAGCATCTCTAGTAGTTTAAGCATTGTTCTAATATCTACAACATTTGGTAAATTTGTTAATTTGACTTTTTTATTACTTAATATAGTAGCAGCTATTATTGCCAAAGCAGAGTTTTTTGCTCCACTTATAGTTACACTGCCATTTAATTTGTGTCCACCCTCTATCTCTAAATAATCCATATTTAACCTTACATAATTATTTGGTTTTAAGAGTAACATTTTACACAATTAAACTGAAACTATATGGGGCTTATTGCTAAACAACTTATGTAAGGAGAGATTTTTTAACGGTAAATGTTTTATAAAAAGCTCAAAAAAATGTGAAATAATTAGATTAATGAATATTATTTTTATATTAACTAATGCAATAGTTCATATTTTTAGATATATTTAATGAAACTTTAGATATTGTTTTGTTTAGAATATTACTTTTAAATATACTTTCTATATTTTATAATAAGTAAATAATATTATTTGATACGAATTGTGGTTAAATCTTTTGGAGGACCTTATGGGTGTAAGTGTTGAGAGACTCAAAAATATAAATAAGAAATTAAGAGAAAAAATAGAAGAGAAGAGAAACAGTAGTGAAGATGATAATCTATTTACAATAGATATGAATTCAATCTCTGACTCTAATGAGAAAAAAACCACAAAAACATCTGCATACTATGATATTCCAAAAGATTTAGCAAATGCAATTGAGATAGATGAAAAAAGTGACCCTACAAGATTAGAAAATTTAGTTAGAATGATAGAGCTATATGAAAAGTTGGATATTTCCAAAAAAGCCCCCGAATTAGAGAATATTTTTATGTATAAAGCTATGAATATTAGTGGGGTAGGGTTAAAAGAGGAAGATTTTGGAGAGATAAGAGAGGGTAAATATGTTCAAATTATTGCAATTACATATGAACCAGACAAAAATGGTAAAAAGAGAGCTAAAAATATATCTTTAGGATATTTTGGTAAAGCTGAGACATTAGAGTTGTCATTTAAAAATGAAATAATAGAATTTGTATTAAGATGGCGTTACGAAAAAGCATTTCAAAACTTAAAACACTATAGAGTGTTGTTGTCAAGACTTTCATAAAATATTGTCATAAAATCAATCTATTTAAAAAAAATATACTATAATAACGAAAAAAAGGATTTAAGATATGAGTATAAAAGCAAATATTGATAATCTATTAACGCAATTAGATTATCCATTAAACGATTCAACTAAAAAGCAATTAAGTGATATTAGCAACAATACAAAAGGGTTTTATGATTTTGCAAATCATATATTTTCATTAAAAGATGATTTAAAGAGAATTGATGCAACTGTGGCTATGTCTAACTCTAATCCATATTTAAAGATTAAATCTAATTCAAAAATAGATTTAGAGCTAAAAGAGTTTGAAGAGATAGTTCATCACTGGTCATCTAAATATAAAGTAGATGTAAAAAAAGTTGAAAATAAAAATACCTATTATATAACTGGCAAAAACAGCTAATGCCTCTTGGTGGCTTAAATGAGCAGCAACTTTGTGCTGCTACTGCAAATTTTGGCAATAACTTAATAATTGCCAGTGCAGGAACAGGTAAAACATCTACAATAGTTGGCAGAATTGCATATCTGTTAAAAAACAAAACTCCTCCAGATAAAATACTTCTTTTAACATTTACAAATAAAGCTGCAGCAGAGATGATTGCAAGATTAAAAAGATATTTTGATAGTAAAATAATTGATAAAATAGAAGCAGGAACATTCCATGCAGTATCTTACAGGTGGCTTAAAAAGAGATATCCAAAACTTATATTAAAACAACCAGGAGAGTTAAAGACGCTATTTAGAAGTATTTATGAAAAAAGAGAGTTTCATAGATTATCTCTTGGGGTAAAAGAGTTTTCTGCAACATATCTTTATGAATTGTATTCTCTCTATCAAAACTCATCACTTGGCTCATTTAGTGATTGGATGAGAGATAGATATGAAGAGCATGAGCCTCTATTAGATATCTATCAAGATATAATAGATGAGTTTGAAGCTACAAAGCTAGAGTTTGGTTTTGCTTCATTTAATGATTTATTAATTTTAACAATAAAGAGTCTAAAAGAGGAACCAATAGAGTTCGAAGAGGTTTTAGTAGATGAGTATCAAGATACAAATACCCTACAAGAGGCTTTAATTAATGAATTAAAACCTAAATCTCTATTTTGTGTCGGAGATTATGACCAGAGCATATATGCATTTAATGGTGCTAATATAGAAAATATTGCTACATTCTCTACTCGTTACAGTAATGCAAATGTATATACTTTGTCTGTTAATTATAGGTCTAGCGAAGCTATTTTAATATTAGCAAATATGGTAATAAGTAAAAACGATAGAATCTACCCAAAAGAGTTAAAAGTAGGAAAAGTAGGAGAGAGTGAACCACCTAAATTATTGGTTTATGACACTCTTTTTGAGCAGTATCACGAAATTGCAAATAGTATAAAGGCGAGTATGACTTCGTATGAAGATATAGCTATAATATTTCGTAATAACTCTAGTGCAGATGGTTTAGAAGCTAGTTTAAGAGAGT
>JALSPE010000102.1 GCA_026986085.1 Campylobacteraceae bacterium
TTTGGGGTTAAACTTTTAACAACAACTTACTCAATCATAAGGTTAGCAGTTATACTAAAAATTATAGTGGATGCATACCTAGAGCCCAGTTGGGACGGATTGTTTTTATTGCCTCTTTTTGCTCTTTTATGATTTTTGATATTAATTTTAAGCTACTCTCCTTTGATTTGTTGATGAAGATATAGTATCCTGTTCTTAATCTCTTTTTTAATTTTAGGTTATACTTTTTCGAGAAGTTGTTTATATCGACTTTACTATCTTTTTTAAATGATAGAATTATCTCTTTGTGTTTCTCTTTTGAGCAATCCATAGCTCCTCTGGCACTATTTTTGCCTTTTTCACCTTTTGAATGAATTGATATCTCTCTAGCAACTCCATTGTCTATAATTGTAATAATCTTTGCAAAACTAAATTGTGATGCAATAAGTGTTAATATTAATAATTTTTTCACTATTTACTCCTAATGTCCATAAGCTTTTATCTCTATACTTTTTAGAGATGAGTCGTGATTTTCACCTCTTTTATCTTCTATCTCTATTTTCCACTCTCCAAGGCTATTTTCATCTATAAATGCACCTGTTGAGAATCTAAATCCTCCCTTCATCCAATCTCTCGTAGGTATAAATTGAGAGCCGATTTTTGTTCCATTTTTTATCATTAATATTTTTGTTCCACTAGGGCTTGTTAAGTAGATATCATAATCACTAGCATTATGGCTATGTATGTCTAATTTTAACTCTATCCACTCTATCTTTAGACTCTTATCTATGTTTACAGAAAACTCATTATTTAAGTGTAAATGAGTATCTACTAAACTTTTATTAACTATAGCAGTAGTCTGAGATGGCAAATTGTTATAGCCGTTTGAGCATATATCTATAGCTTTTTTTGTATCAATTAATCCAAACCCGTAATCTCTATTAAAATGGAATCCTTGGCTATTTGTTATCCAGTTTTTATTATTAATATCATTTTGTTTTGCACTTTTTGCTATAACATACTTAACATCTCTCCAAGTTAGGTTTGGACAAGCTTCTAATATAAGAGCAATAGAGCCCGAAACCATAGGAGCAGCAGCACTTGTTCCTGCCATTGCGTATGTATAGTTTTTATTTTCATCTTCACTCCAAGTAGCAGATGCTTTGCCGCTTAAATAAGTTGTTGCTATTGTTGGTCCACTATTGTAAGAGCTTGAGCCACCATAAGTTGATATCCAAAGATTTGCTCCTGGTGTTGAGTATTTTGCAACTTTATTATCTACCCCAACAGCACCTACAACTATAGCGTATTGGTTGTTTAGTATATATTGTATATTTGCATCTGCTTCATACGCTCTTGAGTTACCACTTGCAAATACATAAACTCTTCCTTTTTTGTTACGAAGTGTATTTGAGCCCTCTTTTAGAATATCTTCATAAAAAGTGTCTGTTGTGTAGTATTTTCCCCAACTATTATTTGTTACAGCAATATTATTTGCACCATCTCCACTAAGCCACGCAGCTTCTAATGCCTCTAGTGATTGAGAAACAAGCCAATTACTACCAGCAATTTTTGCAAATGGAGCCACACCTCTTACACCTTTTGAGTTGAATGCTCTTGCTGCTACAATTCCTGCCAACATAGTTCCATGAGGTTTATAGAAGCCTCCTGGAATTGGGTTACCATTTTTATCTCCATTTAGAGATTTTGATAAATCCATATTATCTTTTAAATCTTCATGATTTGCATCTATACCACTATCAACAATTTGCACAACGATAGGATTGCCACTATTGTAACCCATATACTTTTTATATACATCAAGCAGATTCATATCGTTACCAACAATAGATGACACATTGCTAGGATTTGTAGGAGTTCCATCAGCTTTTATATACCACTGCTTATTAAAAAAGGTATCTCCCTCTAAGCCATCTAAAATACCATTTCCATTTTCGTCACTATTTGAGCTATCCATATGAAGCATATTCTCTATATTATCTGGAATATAGTCATTATCACTATCTCCAACCAATACAACTCCACCTCCACTATTATTGTTGTCTCCACCACCTGTATTGTTTCCATTGGAATTGTTTGGTTTTTTTATAATAATTTTTAAATTATATTTATACTCATCTCCATTTTGATCTACACCATATATTATAACTTCATATATATTATCATGGTTGCTATCTTGTGGATTGTTATAATTTGGCTTAATTTTTAATTTTATCCTGTTTTCATCAACAGTAAAAAGTTTAGCATCTGCTCCACCAATAATTTTTAAATAATCTATATTGCTGTTTAAAGTAATTTCTCTATTATAATTGCTAGATAGATTATAAGTTTTATCAACTTTAAAGGCTCTACCTTCTTCTATATTTTGTGCAATATTTTTACTGCTATTACTTTTTCCAAAAGGTTTACAACCACTATTTAAGAGAAGTGATATAGTTAATATAGATAGACTTATAGTTCTTTTCATAAATAAACTCCATACTTTATA
>JALSPE010000103.1 GCA_026986085.1 Campylobacteraceae bacterium
CCTCTACATTATCAGAAGCATATATTTTAATATCTGGAGTTGTCTCTATTTGACTATAACCTTTTGTGTGTAGAAACTCTACAATAGCATCACCAGAGTGTATTAATATTGGTATATTGTTAAAATAATTAGATATAGATTTGGCAATTAAAGGAAAATGTGTGCAACCTAATATAATTGCATCTGGTGTCCGTATAGAGTTAAAATAGTAATTTAACATCTCATCTAAAACCCTGCCACTCAATATTCCCTCTTCTACAATAGGAACTAACATTCCTGTCTGTATTGAAGTAATACTTTTATAACCCATCTCTCTTAATTTAAGCTCATATCTTTTTGAATTAATTGTAGCTCTTGTTCCAATAATTAAAATATTAGAATTAAAATTAGAAAGTTTACCTCTTAAAGCTAAAATACCAGGCTCTATAACACCAAAAACTGGATATTTAGCCTTCTGCCTCATTGTAGGTATAGCATAAGCACTCACACTATTACAAGCCGTAATTAAACAATCTATATTAAAATTATTAAAAAACTCTACTGCTTCAAGAGAGTATCGAATTATTGTATTTGGATCTTTTGGACCGTAGGGGACTCTTGCTGTATCTCCATAATATATGATTTCATCAAAAATAGGGTTTTCTAAAAGTGATTTAGCTACTGTTAATCCACCAGCACCAGAATCAAAAACCCCTACTCTCATTAAGCACCATTATTCATTATAGATAAAAACTCTTCATTACTTTTAGTATCTTTCATCTTTTTAAATAGGAATTTAAGACCATCTACCTCTTCCATACCCTGCATTGCATTTCTAATAGCCCAAACTTTTTGAATTACATCAGGAGTTAATAGCAACTCCTCTTTTCTTGTTCCAGATTTTGTAACATTAATTGCTGGATATATTCTTCTCTCAGATACACTACGGCTTAATACAACCTCTGAGTTACCTGTTCCTTTAAACTCTTCAAAAATTACTTCATCCATTTTTGAACCAGTATCTATAAGAGCTGTTGCAATAATTGTTAAACTACCACCAAACTCTATATTTCTTGCAGCACCAAAAAATCGTTTTGGTTTATGAAGTGCATTTGCATCAACACCACCAGATAGAACCTTACCAGAGCTAGGTGTTACAGTATTGTATGCACGAGCAAGTCTTGTAATCGAATCCAACAAAATTACAACATCTTGCCCCATCTCAACTCTTCTTTTTGCTCTCTCAATTACCATTTCAGCAGTTCTTACATGATTTTGTGCAGGTAAATCAAAAGTAGAAGCATAAACTTCTCCCTTTACCGAGCGTTGCATATCTGTTACCTCTTCTGGTCTCTCATCAACAAGCAAAACCATCAGTGTTACATCAGGAGAGTTACTTGTAATTCCATGAGCAATCTCTTTTAAAAGCTCTGTCTTACCAGTTCTAGGTGGTGCTACAATTAAAGATCTCTGCCCCTTGCCAACTGGAGAAAACAAATCTATAACTCTACCAGTTAATCTCTCTGGCTGATACTCCAATTTTAATTGTTCATTTGGGTATAATGGAGTCAAGTTGTCAAAAAGAGGTCGTTTTTTAGCCTCTTCTATTGGCATATAATTTATTGCTTCTATCTTGATAAGTGCATAATACTTCTCTTGATCTTTTGGTTGCCTAACCTGCCCAGTAATTACATCTCCGTTACGAAGTGCAAACTTTCTAATTTGAGTAGCACTTACATATGTATCACTACTTGAATTTGCAAAATTACCATCAATAGAACGCAAGAAACCATATCCATCTGGCATAATCTCTAAAATTCCAGTGTATAATATATAACCACCCTGACTAACCTGAGATTTTAATATCTCAAATATTAAATCTTTTCTTTGATACTCATTTGGATTATCAACTTTTAACTCATTAGCAATTTCAACCAATTTAGTTAATGGTTGCTCCTGTAGCTCCTCTAAACTATGTCCTTCAACAGGAATATGCGTTCGTTGATGTTGCTTCCTCTGATTATTACTCTTATGCTTTGTATTTGTATTATCGCTCATTCATCCTCTTATATTTGTGGAGATTCACATTGTGGTATTTTGTAGATAGGTTATTATAATAGCTTTTATCTTAAAAAATAATTATTATGGCAAAACAACTTAAATAATTATATAAATTTAAAGAAGAAAAGGGAGCTTAAACCCTTTTTTCTCTTCTTATAGCTGCAATTACAAGTAGGAACATTGCAATAAATCCTCCAAAGTTAAGCGCACTAGCACTATCACTCTTAGCATCAGGATTTACCTTATAGTCATCACAATCACAATAGATTCCCATATCTAAACTCATATCTGTTTTCATTGGTTTTATAACATCTATAACTCCAAGTTCATCTGTATCGCTATCTTTAGCATCATCTTTACCTCTATTTTGCAATGTTGCAT
>JALSPE010000104.1 GCA_026986085.1 Campylobacteraceae bacterium
TATAGAGATGAGAAGCTAATAATACCAACTCACGCTACAATGATAAAGCCAAGAGATAGATTATTGATTGTTGGAAAGCCAAAAGTTTTAGCTGATGTTTATAAAAAAATTACCAGAAGCAGTGGGACATTTCCTGAGCCATTTGGTAAAAACTTTTATCTATTGTTGGATTTGGATATAGATTCTAAAAAAGCTATAGATTATATTAAAGATGCAATATCTCTTTTGGATAAATTTAAAGATAAAAAGTTAATTATACGAGTTGTTAATCCAAACAATACAGATGTATTAGATAGAGTATTGGAGTTTGATAAAAATAGTAATATAAGAAGCTATATAACTTATCAAGATATGGATTATAGTGGTTTAATTGCTTCGGATATAGAGAGTGAGAATATTGGGCTTATAATGGCATCTTTGAGCAGTTTGCAAAAGAGTAGTTTTGCTAAAGATTTATATATTTATAAAAAATTAATATATATTTTTGGAACAACAAAAATATTAAATATAAAAGAGGCTGCGGTAGTAAAGAGTGATAGTGCAGTGCTAGAAGAGATATCTTCTATTGCATTCTATATTGCAGATACTTTAGATATAAAATTATCACTAAGAGAGTATAATCCTCAAGGTAATTTTAGTGATAGCAGTAGTGTTATTGAGCATTATGAGACTCTAGCTCATGTTCACAATAGTAAAGTTGAGATTATTCAAGAGAAGAAAAATCCAATTAAAGCTATAAAAGATGTAGAGAAAATTTTGTTAATTATTCCATTTAATAAGAGTATGGATTTAAATAATCCATTATCATTTTTAAAAAGAGATGTATATACTTTACTAATTAAAACAAACTCTCATCCTAAACTTTTAATACCAATTGAGGAGTAGATTTATCCTCTCTCTAATGATTTTTTAAGTAAAATATAGTTAAAAAATAGGCACTGAAATGATTATTCCAATAAATATAGAATCTAAAGATAGTAAATCATACAATATCCATATAGAACCACTAAAAAAAATTAAAATCGATGGTAAAGTGGCTATTGTTACAAACCCTACTGTATCTAAATTTCATCTAAAAAAGGCATTAGAGTCAATTGAAGCTAATGATATTGAAGTTATTGAAGTTCCAGATGGTGAAGAGTATAAAAATATGGATACTGTTTTATCTGTTTTAGATAGACTCTTTAAAGCTAAATTTGATAGAAAATCTACACTTGTTGCTCTTGGTGGTGGTGTTATTGGGGATATGACTGGTTTTTGTGCATCTTTATATCAAAGAGGGATAGACTTTATACAGATGCCAACAACTCTTCTTGCTCAAGTAGATGCGAGTGTAGGTGGTAAAACTGGTGTAAACAATAGCTATGGTAAAAATTTAATTGGTGCTTTTTATCAGCCAAAAGGGGTATATATAGACCCACTATTTTTAGATACTTTGCCACAAAGAGAGTTTAGCGCAGGAGTTGCAGAGGTTATAAAGATGGCTGTAATGTTTGATGAGAATTTTTATAATTTTCTTAAAGAGGCAAATTTAAACAATAAAGAGGATGTTATAAAGATTATTGCATCATCTGTAAAATTAAAAGCAGATGTTGTAAATCTTGATGAGAAAGAGAGTGGAGTTAGAGCTGTTTTAAATTATGGACACACCTTTGGTCATGTAGTAGAGAATTTAACAAACTATAGAGAGTATCTACATGGTGAGGCTGTAGCTATTGGTATGGTAATGGCTAATGAGTTGGCAGTTATATTAAATCTTTTAAGCCAAGATGAAGCTGATGATATAAGAGAGCTTTTGGCTAAAAATTCTCTTCCAACTAATTTTGAAATCGAAGATATAGAGGAGTTTTATCAGCACTTCTTTTTAGATAAAAAGAGTCAAAATAACTCTATTGCTTTTATTCTACCTAATGGTAAAATTGGAACAAATATAATTAAAAGAGATATTCCAAAAGAGGTGGTTTTAGAAGCTCTATATAAATTTAAGGCTAATTGATGAGAATTTTTATAGCTCTAATTATATCTATTACTATATCTTTATGGGCAGAAGTTGATAAAAACGAGAGTAATAAAAGTAATATATCTGAGATATCATCCAATTTGGTAAATTATAATAGAGAAAAAGAGTTACAGTTATTAGCGAAATTAGAGTCACTAAATGTTGATAAAAAATTAGATAACGAGTGGACAAATACATATAGTGCATATAAATCTCATAAACAATTATTAGATAAAAAAGAGAAGATAGATAGGGAGATAAAGAGATACAAAAGATTAAAATCTTTAACAGATAAACAAAAAAATAGATTAAAAGAGTTAAAGAAAAATTTAAAAGTTGTAAAAGATAAAATTAATTTAGTTAAAGATTTTGAGGATGATCCTTTTAAACCCTTGGTTGCTCCTCCTATACTTACTGATGCACCATCTATTACCAACCCATTTTCAATTATTAGTGGATTTTCATATATTAAAGAGTTGAAGAATAGAAAAGATAAATATATTAATAAATATGATACATTAAATAAGACTATTTTTGAGTTGAAATCTAAAGAAAGAACTTTAGAAGAGTTGGCTAAAATTACAAATAAAGAGTCTTATAAAAGTAGTTTAAAAGATATTAAAGATGAGATAAAACAGTTACTTACAATAAAAGATATATTTAAAACTACAAAAGATATATACTTAAAGCGTTCAAGTGAAATTGAAGCATCTTTAAAAAAAGATATAAAAAGAGAGTTTCAAAAAGCACTATATATAGGGATTGTTGCTCTTGTATTTCTTATATTCTTTATAGGTTCTAAATATTTAACAAGAAAATATCTATCTGACAAAGATAGCTACTATACAATTAATAAAGCTATAAATATTATATTTATTACTCTTATACTACTTACTATAACATTTGCATATTTAGAGAATGTTAGTTACCTTGTTACAATTTTAGGTTTTGCATCAGCTGGTATAGCAATTGCTATGAAAGATTGGTTTATGTCTCTTCTTGGTTGGTTTGTAATTGTAATTGGTGGAGCTATTCATGTTGGAGATAGAATAAAGGTAGTAAGAGGAAATACAGAGTATGTGGGAGATGTTGTAGATATTTCTCTACTTAGACTAACTATTCAAGAGGATGTTACACTAACAACATATATGCACAATAGAAGAGCTGGTCGTATTATTTTTGTTCCAAATAACTATATCTTTACAGATATGATTGCCAACTATTCACACTCTGGGTTAAAGACAGTTTGGGATGGGATAGACTTTTATATAACATTTGATTCTAATTCTATAAAAGCTATGAATATTGCAAAAAATATAGCCAAGCAATACTCAAAGGGTTATACTGATATAACAAGAAAACAGTTAAATAAGTTAAGAAGTAAATATCAACTTAAAAATACTAATGTAGAGCCTAGGGTTTTTAGCTTTATAGAAGGATATGGAATGAAGGTTAGTGTTTGGTATCTAACAAATGCTTATGCTACTTTAACACTAAGAAGCACAATATCTAATAAGATTATAGAGGATATTTTAAAAGAGAAAGATATTAAAATGGCATACCCTACGCAATCTCTTTTGATAAATAAGAGTATTCCTAAACCAGATTTAGATATAGTAGAAGATAATGAGACAAAAGAGGCATAATGAGTAAAAAAGTATATTTTAAAACATTTGGCTGTAGAACCAATCAATTTGACACACAAATAATGATAAACAAATTAGAGAGTTTTGAGCTATCTTTTAAAGAGGAGGATGCAGATATAATTGTTGTAAACTCTTGCACGGTAACAAATGGAGCAGATAGCTCTGTTAGGGGTTATATAAATAGTGCAATGCGAAAAAATAGTAGTGCAAAGATAGTTTTAGCAGGTTGTGGCTCTCACTCTAAAGGAGAAGAGTTATTTGAAAAAGGTGAGATATTTGGTGTTATGGGGCACTCTGAAAAAGAGAGCATAGATAGATTACTTAAAAATGAGGATAGATTTTACAGTATAGGAGATTTAGAACATATAGACTCTACTGTTGTAACAGAGTTTGTAGGAAAGAGTCGAGCCTTTATAAAGATTCAAGAGGGGTGTAATTTTAGGTGCAGTTACTGTATTATTCCATATGTAAGAGGTAATGCCAGAAGCCTACCAATAAAACAGATACTAGAGCAGATAACAAAGTTGGCAGGTAATGGTTTTGGAGAGTTTATATTAACAGGAACAAATGTAGGAAGCTATGGGCAAGATATTGGTATAAATATTGCAAAGCTTATTAAAGAGATATCTAAAATAAGAGGAGTTAGACGAATTAGGATAGGAAGCTTAGAGCCTATACAAATTAATAGTGAATTTTTAGAGCTTTTAGATGAACCATTTATGGCTAAACATTTGCATATAGCTCTTCAGCATACAAGTGATAGAATGTTGCTAAAAATGAATAGAAGAAACAGCTATAAGAGTGATTTGGAGTTATTTAATAAAATTGCTTCTAAAGATTATGCATTAGGAACAGATTTTATAGTAGGACACCCAGGTGAGAGCGATGAAGTTTGGAGCGAGGCTATAGCTAGAGTTAAAGAGTTGCCACTAACTCATATTCATGCATTTACATACTCACCAAGAGATAATACACCATCAGCTAAAATAAAAGATAGAGTTAATGGTAAAATTGCAAAGCAAAGACATAAAGAGCTAACAACCCTTATAAAAGAGAAAAATTATGAGTTTAGGTTAAAACACAATAGCAATTTGACCATTTTAATAGAAAATTCAAAAGATGGAATTTTTAGAGGTTATGATGAGTATTACAATCCAATTGTAGTTGAATCAAAAGAGGATATTAAACACAATTGGATTTTAATAGAGAGTGCAGAAGCACAAGAGGATAGAAATTTTGCAACCTATTAAAAGCAAAGGCTTAATTCCAATTATTATAACGACTATTGCGATTATTGTTGCAATTGTTATTTATGTAGTAATAAAGAGTAATCCAACAACTATGATGAGTGGTAAAAAATTTATGAATGAGTTAAAGCAGGGTCATTATAATAGTATATATATAAAAGATAATTATGTTTATGCAACTACACCAACTAGAAATTATAGAGTTTTAAAATATGCAATAGATTTAAATAACTTATATAAAAACTATCCAATATCTAGTTACACAAAAAGTAGTAATTTGCTTATATCTATTGCTGTTTTAATACTATTTTCTATACTTGTTATTTTAATAGTTATATTAAGAAGAGATAAAAACTCAAATATTTTAAATTTTCAACCCAGTAGTAGTGATGATTTAGAGAAGATAACAGAAGATATAAAACCTCAATTAATTACAAATTACAGTTTTAAAAATATTGCTGGAGTTAGTGATGTAAAAGAGGATATAAAGGAGATTGTAGAGTTTTTAAAAAATCCTATAAAGTTTGAAAGGTATAATATCAGGATGCCAAAGGGGATACTTCTTATTGGTCCTCCTGGTGTTGGAAAAACAGTTATTGCAAAAGCTATAGCTTCAGAGGCAAATGTTCCATTTTTTTACAATAGTGGTGCAACTTTTGTTCATATATATGCAGGGGCTGGTCCAAAAAGGGTAAAAGAGTTATTTAAAAAGGCTCAAGAGTCTGCTCCTAGTATTATTTTTATAGATGAGATAGATTCAGTTGGAAAGAGTAGAGATAGCTTAGATAGCAATGAGAGAGAGGCTACACTTAATCAACTTTTAGTAGAGATAGATGGCTTTAATGCAAATTCTGGAGTTGTAGTAATTGGTGCAACAAACAGGGTTGATGTGCTAGATAGTGCCCTACTTAGACCAGGCAGGTTTGACAGACGAGTTCATATATCACTTCCAAATTTAGAAGAGAGAGAAGAGATTATAAAACTGTATTTAAAAGATAAAAATCATAATATTAATTACCAAGAGGTAGGAAGATTAACGGCAGGATTTACCCCAGCTACAATAGAAACACTAATAAATGAAGCTGCAATATTAGCGCTAAAGAGCAATAGCCTATTAATCACAATAGAGCATATTTACAGTGTTAAAGATAGGGTAATTTATGGTAAAAAAAGAGTATCTTTGCTAAGCCCCAAAGAGAGAGAAATTAAAGCAAACTATCAAGCTTCAAAAGCCGTAATGGCTATTTGGCTTGGGTTTAATATAGATAAAATTAATCTATTAACTCCTATTAATATTGTTAAAGATACTACAATAGTTAGTAAGAGTTTACTACTTAATAAGGCAAAATTTTATATATCTGGAAAGCTCTATTTACATAAAATATATAACGATACATTCAATATATCTATTTATGATAGCAATAGATATAATGAAATTGTTGATGATATTGTAAGAGAATACTCTATTAACCAAGATGAGAATATTAATTCCATATCATTAGCGATAGAAGAGGATGTAAAAGCTATTTTAAATAGGCTAGATAGTGCAATTGTTTTAATATCAGAAAAATTGCAAAAGCAAGAGATTGTTTTATATAGTCAAATTAAAGAGGAACTAGATGAGATATTTTAGTGGATTTTGTCTAAAAGAAGAAGAGGAGTTGTTTGACTTTTGGCTAAAGAGTGCGAACTCCTACACTATTGCTGGGTTTAGCTATGGGGCAATAAAAGCTATTGATTATGCATTAAAAAGTAACGAAAGAGTGGATAGATTGATTTTGATATCTCCTGCATACTTTAATGACAAGAGTGAATCATTTAAAAAGATGCAACTACTATACTTTAAAAAAAATTCGAAACAATATATAGATAATTTTTTAGAAAATATTACTGATGGCTCTATGGTAGATTTAACTCAATATCAACATAATGGAACTTATGATGAGTTAAAAGAGTTACTATATTATAACTGGCAAAAAGATAAATTGACACAGTTGCAAAATAGGGGTATAGAGGTAGAGGTTATTTTAGGAGAAAATGATAAAATTATAGATAGTAAAAGTGCATTAGATTTTTTTAAAAATGTATCAACCACATACTATATAAAAAATGCTAATCATATATTAAAGATAAAGGAAAGAGATTAAATGGTAACAAATATTGTAATTACAGGGTGTTCAACAGGTATAGGTTTAGAGACAGCTCTATATTTAAAAGAGAGAATGATAAATGTTATACCAACAGCTAGAAGATTAGAAGATGTTCAAAAATTAAAAGCTCTTGGGTTTGAATATGCAATGAAGTTAGATGTAACTGAGCCAGAGACAATAAAGAGTGTTATTGATAAAGTATTAGAGATAGATGGAAAAATTGATGTTTGGTTTAATAATGCAGGTTATGGACAGATGGGAGCTATAGAAGATATTCCTACAGATGCTCTAAGAGAGCAGTTTGAGACAAATGTATTTGGACTTCACGAAGCTACAAAAGAGGTATTAAAGGTTATGAGAAAACAAGGATTTGGTAAGATTATACAACATAGCTCGGTATTGGGTATTGTAGCCCTACCTTTAAGAGGAGCTTACAATGCAAGTAAATATGCAGTAGAGGGGCTAACAGATACTTTAAGATTGGAGTTAAAAGATACAGATATTTACCCAATTTTACTAAATACAGGACCGATTAAGAGTAACTTTAGAAAAAATGCTATTGCAACTTTGGACAAAATTGATATAGAAAACTCCATATTTAAAGATAAGTATTTAGATGCCAAAAGTGGTAAAGCTAGTAAAGTTCCATTTTCACTAGAAGCAGAAGCTGTTGCATCAATTGTGCATAAAATTATACTTACACCAAAGCCAAACCCAAGATACTATATAACAAAAGCAACATATCTACTTGGTTTTGCCAAAAGAGTGCTACCTACTTCTATTTTAGATAAGCTTCTTTTGAAGGTGTGATTTTATATCAAATAGACGCGAACAAATTCGCGCATTTGTTTTAGATATTTTATATTGAATTTTTAATAATTTTTTGCATTTTGATACTCTGCAACTTCTGTATCTACCATTGCATCTATCATTCTTATATATAGGTCATTTATTAAGTTTGGAGAGAGGTCTAGCTCTATTGCTCTAGCTCTCATTCTATTTATTACATCATCTATTCTATCTTTTGATTTTATCTCATCTATTGAGTTTTTGAAGTGAGCTATCTCTTTAATATAAGCATTTCTCATTGCAATTAACTCTACTATTTTATCATCTATTTTATCTATCTCTTCTCTTGCTTGGCTTAGTGTATTACATTTTTTAATATCCAAAAAAGACTCCTTTTGGTGAACTTGTAAAAAATTATACCATTTTTAAATCTTAATTAGTTACTTTTTAGATAAAATATTAAAAAAATTTTAGAAAAGGTCTTAAATGAGTGACAATTGCGAAAAGGCTTATATAACAACACCTATTTATTATGTAAATGATATACCACATATTGGACATGCTTACACAACAATAATTGCAGATACACTTGCAATATACTCAAGAATGGCAGGATTGGATACATTCTTTTTAACAGGAACAGATGAGCATGGACAAAAGATAGAAGAGGCGGCTAAAAAACGAGGCAAAACACCTAAAGAGTATGCTGATGAGATAAGCTCTAAATTTAAAGAGTTGTGGGATGAATTTGATATAACTTATGATAAATATATTAGAACAACAGACCAAGAGCACAAAATTGGTGTTCAAAAGGCATTTGAGAAGATGTTGGAAAAGGGAGATATTTATAAAGGAACATATGAAGGACACTACTGTATTAGTTGCGAAACCTTTTTTACTCAGACACAATTGGTAGATAGTGAATTTTGCCCAGAGTGTGGTAAACCAACCTCTGTTGTGCAAGAGGAGAGTTATTTCTTTAAGTTATCTAAGTATCAAGATAAACTCTTAGAGTGGTATAAGAGCGAAGATAAAGCAATTTTACCAAAAACAAAAAAGAATGAAGTTATGCGTTTCGTAGAGGATGGTTTAGATGACCTTTCAATTACCAGAACTAGCTTTGATTGGGGTGTAAAATTGCCAGATAGTGTGAATGATCCAAAGCATGTTATCTATGTTTGGCTTGATGCTTTAATGAATTATGTAACAGCGCTAGGTTATGGAAAAGATGAAAAACTGATGGATTATTGGCCAGCGAGAGTTCATTTAATAGGTAAAGATATATTACGCTTTCATGCTATTTTTTGGCCGGCATTTTTAATGAGCCTAGAGTTACCATTACCAAAACATATCGCAGCGCATGGGTGGTGGACAAGAGATGGCGAAAAGATGAGTAAATCAAAAGGTAATGTAATAAATCCTAAAGAGGTTGCAGATGCTTATGGTTTGGAGAATTTTAGATACTTTATGCTTAGAGAGGTTCCTTTTGGTGGAGATGGAGATTTTTCTCAAAAAGCATTAATAGATAGAATAAATTCTGACCTTGGAAATGACCTTGGAAATCTATTAAATCGTTTGATAGGAATGAGTGGAAAGTATAGCGAAGGTGTAGTTAGCTCAGAAAATGTAGATAAGTATTACTCAAAAGAGTTAAAAGAGGTAGAGGAGTCTATCTCTAAACTAGAGCCACTTCTATTTGATATGCAACTTCATAGATATTTAGAGGAGTTATGGCGTCCTTTATCTATTGCAAACAAAGCAATAGATAACTATCAACCTTGGAATTTAATGAAAGAGGGAAAAGAAGAGGAGGCTTTAGCTCTTAATGGTTTAATTGCAAATATTTTAGCAAAAGTAGCTGTTATGTTGCACCCTGTTATGCCTAAAACAACTCAAAAAATTGCAGATGCACTAGGGTTTATTATTAATAACAATAGCTATGTTAAGTTGATAAAAAATTATGAATTGTTAGATAAATTTACAATCAAAAAGACCCCTCCTCTATTCCCTAGAGTTGAAGAGCAGCTATTAAATGAGCCTGAACAAAAAGAGAATAGAGTTCAAAAAGCTAAAAATGATAAAAAAGAGAGTAGCACTGGAGTAATTACAATAGATGAATTCTTTAAAACAGAGTTGAAGATAGGAACAATTATAGAGGCACAAGAGGTTCCAAAAAGTAAAAAATTACTTAAACTTCAGGTAGATATTGGCGAAGATAGACCAAGACAAGTAATAGCTGGAATCAAAGAGTGGTATGCTCCAGAGGATTTAGTAGATACCCAAGTTTGCGTTGTTGCAAATTTAAAACCTGCTAAACTTATGGGAATGCTCAGTGAGGGTATGCTACTTGCAGCTAAGGATGAGAATGGTTTAAGTTTAATTCGTCCAGAGAAGCCAAAAAGTGTTGGAACTAAGATATCTTAATGCATATAGAGAATCTATTAAATATAATTGGTGGCGAAGTTACCAATAGCCCAAAAGTAGAGAAGATAGACTCTGCTACAATATATGCTTCTAAAGTAGAATTAGGAGACCTCTTTTTCGCTTATGATAAAGAGGATATTCAAAAAGCTGTATCTAATGGGGCATATGCTATTGTTTATGAAGGCAATAATCCAGAAATGACTGATAGTGAAATAGCTTATATTAGAGTTGATTCAATAAAAGAGGCTACAACTAAATTTTTAAGATATATAATGGTTCAAAAAGAGAGTAATATATACTATTTTAAAAATATAGAAGCTTCATATTTAAAACAGATAGTAAGCAGAAAAACCAATCTTTATACAATTCTTAGTGAAGATTGGAAAAAAAGTTTTGAGAAGATATTAAATTCAGATTATGATATATTCATTACAACTAATGAGAGTGATGCTAAGATATTATCGCCAAATTATAAAAAGTTATCAAAGTTGGCAAGTGGCTATATTATCTCTGATTCTTTACTAAAAACAACATTTAAAATAGATAAATATATCTATCAAAATGTAGATATAGCTCCATTTTTTGTTGATAACTTAAGAGGTGTGGTTGAATTTTGCAAAGATAATGAGTTGGAGTATGATATAAACAGAGTAAAATACCCAAAAGAGTTTAAACCTATTTTTATAGATAAGGATTTAAATGCACTTCCTAGGGGTTCTTCTGAAAAAGTTTTAATATTTGTAACATCAACTGCAACAATAGATAGAGCAATAGAGTATATCAGACACGATGGTAAATGGATAAAAAGTTTGGTATTTACCCCACCAAAGACAAAACTAGAAAAAATCGATAGACCAATATGGTTTAGTAAACCAGAAGAGATAAAAGAGATACTCAAAAAAGAGCATTTTCACTATGCATTTTTATATCAGGTTGAAGTAGAAGATATAATATGTAACACAAACGATTACCCTACTCTATTTTAGGAGGTTCAATTATAACCTCTTGTTTAGGGTAAGCAAACTCCAATTCGGAGTTGTCAATTATTTCAATAATTTTTTTAATTACATCTTGTTTTACCCTTAACCAATCTTCCCAATTAACCGAAATTGAAAATGCATATATTAAGATATTTAATGAATATTTTCCAATATCATCCAAATAGACTAAAAGCGTTCTTCTTACCCCATACATATCTTCTATATTAAATAGCCCATTCTCATATATTTGATCCATCTTTTTAAGGTATCTAACCTTATTTAAGTTTACAATATCTGGATGAGAGTGTAACATTTCGTAAATTTCATAAATTACTCTATCTATCTCTTTAGTATTTGTAGTATATTTAATTGGAAGATGAAATTTAATTCTTCTACCAATTAATCTTTTACTCCAATTTTTTAGATAGTCATTAGCCAATTTAGAGTTTGGCACAGTTACAAGAGCATTATCAAAAGTTCTAATTTTTGTAGAAGTTAAACCAAGTTCTACAACAAAACCCTCTATCTCTTTTGTCTCTATCCAATCACCCTGCCTAAAAGCATCTTCGGCAACCAAACGAATAGAGTCAAAAAAATTAACCAATGTATCTCGAGCCGAAAAACCAATAATAACACCACCAATACCCAAAGATGTGATTAATGCAGTAACATCAACACCAAATTTTGCTAAAATAGCAATAATAGCAATAAATACAATTACAATTTTAAATATATTTAACAGCAGATTAAACAGCTCTCTTCTAGCCATCTTTTGACTTTTAATTTTATCTCTTATTGTTGCATATATTATATATTTAATTACTTCATAAGATATCCATAAAATCAGCATAAGCTCAATAATAAATATAACATCTGTTAAAATAGTATTATTAAATATAGATAGGGTAAATATAGTCTTTTTTATAAATAAAAGATAGATAAGATATAAAATTGGTTTAAATATTTTATCTATACGGTAGTAAAGAAACCTATAGTAGCTACTGACTCTTTTTGTATATAGATAATATTTTATAGGTTTTTTAATATATTTAAAAATTAATTTAATTGCAATAAATAGTATTATATACGCTACAATTTTCATAATAGTGCTACTATTTATATTCAATATAGCTAAAGTTTCTCTAAAAATATTACTAATATTATTATCTGATATATTTAAATTTTCCATTAAATATTATAACATATTTAGTAATATTGTAGATAAAACTAAATATCTACACCATCCCAAAATTCATTATAATTTAAGTTTGTAAGCATATTTTCATTTTCTAAATTTCTCTCGAGGAGCTCTTTTTCTATCTTTAAAAAATACTCCTCTAAAGCTTCATCTAAAATGGTATTTATATCTTTTTTTAGTAATTTAGAGTATAACTCTAACTGCTCTACTCTATTAGTAGATATCTTAATATCCATTATGCAATATTTGTAAATACTTTTTGAACATCATCATCTTCTTCTAATTTTTCAATTAGAGTCTCAATCTCTTCCAAATGCTCTTCATTATCAAGCTCTATAGGAGTATTTGCTATATATTCAATATTTGCTTTTTTTATCTCAATTTCTCTCTCTTCTAAAGCTTTTGTTAAATCTCCAAAACTCTCAAACTCTGCATATATTCTAACTATATCTTTGTCTTTTCCATTCTCTTGAGGCTCTACATCTTCTTCTATCTCTTCTAATCCAAAATCGATAAGTTCCAACTCTAACTCTTCTAAATCTACTGTATCGCTTTTGTCAAATTCAAATACAGCTTTTTTAGTAAAAATAAAGTTTAAAGAGCCACTATTTAGCATCTCTGCACTACCTTTTTTAAGAATAGAGCGAACATTTGCAACAGTTCTTGTATTATTGTCAGATGCACAAGTAATAATCATTTGCACACCATGAGGAGCTTTTGCTTCATAAATTATCTCTTTAATGTCAGCAGCATCTTTATTAAAAGCTCTTTTTATTGCCGCTTCTATATTATCTTTTGGCATATTTTGAGCTTTTGCATTCATAATTGCAGTTCTCAATTTAGAGTTCATATCAGGGTCTGGGGAGCCACCCTCTTTTGCAGCCATTGTAATAACTTTACCTAATTTAGGGAATAATCTTGACATTGTTCCCCATCTCTTCATCTTAGCAGCTTTTCTATATTCAAACGCTCTACCCATCTCTTACCTTTTTAAACTTTTTTCTAATTTTACAAGATATCATCTTTTAATCTGTTAAAAGCATCATCTATATCACTAATATTAGGTTTACTTGTTAAATCTTTATAGTAGCTATATTTTATAGTTAGTCCTTTATATACCTCTAATTTAATATAAGCAGTAGGAAAGTTAGAGGTTGCTTTTTGCACAGCATTAAAACTGCTATTACATTTTATACCAGATTTGTAAGATAATTTAATTTTATATGGACAATTTGAGTTAAATTTATAAAGTCTGCCCAATTTACTCTCTAAAGTAGAGTTACTATCTGGTGTATAGCTTAAGCATTTAACTCTATTAGTAGTTAAAGATTTATCATAAATATTAACTTGAGCATCACTATCACAACCAATAAGAAATAGAGGTATAGTTAATAAAATATAGAAAAATCTCATTGTAGCACCTATATGCAAATTAATCAATTTTATTCTAGCTTAAATTCTGTCTGGTCTATACTCTTTAAATGCATTCTCTTGAGCATCTTTTAGCAGTTGAAGCGCACCTTTTTCTATCATAATATTTGCTAACTTCTCTCCTAAAATATTATAATTTTGTATATCATCTTGCATAGACTCTTCTAATATTTTTGTGCCATCAACCAAGCCAATAAGTGCTTTTACTTTAATTTTATCACCATCTATTACAGCATTTACAGCAACAGGAGAAGAGCATCCTGCTTCTATTTTAGATATAAAGTCTCTTTCAACTTTTGTGCAGATATATGTATTTTTATCATTAAGTGCATTAGCTATATCTTCTATAAAGTTATCACCCTCAATAATTTCAATTCCTAGTGCTGCTTGACCCATTGGTGGTATCATAAAGCTTAATTTTTGAGTGTATGGTATATCTTTTATTAAATCTAATCTCTCGAGTCCAATATATGCTAAAATAATAGCATCATATTGCCCCTCTTTTAATTTTCTAAGCCTTGTGTTTACATTGCCTCTTAAATCTTTAATTGTTAAATCTGGTCGTTTATGTAAGAGTTGCATTCTTCTTCTTAGACTTGTAGTCCCAACAATTGCACCTTTTGGCAAATCTTCAAAGGTGCTATATTTATGAGATAAAAAGAGATCACTTTGATCCTCTCTTTTTGTTATAGCAGCAAGTTTGAGTCCTTTGGGAATAAATGTAGGAACATCTTTTAAAGAGTGAACAGCCAAGTTTGCTTTTCCATCTAACATTGCATCTTCTAACTCTTTAGTAAAGTGTCCTTTACCTCCAATAAGTGCTAAAGGTTTATCTAAAATTTGATCCCCTTTGCTTGTCATCTTATTTATCTCTACCTCTATGCCGCTAAATAGCTCCTCTATTTTAGATTTAATATAGTATGCCTGCCATAGAGCTAATTGACTCTCTCTTGTTGCTATAACTACTCTATTCATTTTACTTCTTTAAAAGTTTTTTATAAGATGTAACATCTGGGTCGAACTTTCCATTTAAATATACAGTAGGAGTTCCTTTTAACATTACTCTAGTTCCCATATCCATATCTTTTTTAATTTGTTCTTTGAATTCTGGTTTGTTAATCTCCTCTTTTGTAACAGTAATATTTAAATCATTTTTTATTTTATCTAAAATTTTAGTCTCGTTTGTCTCTCTAGGATTAATTTTAAGGCTATACATCTTCATAGCTTCATCAATTTTACCCTGTTTTTGCAGAGCTTCCATAACTTTTGTTAAAGTATCAGAGACAGGATGCAATCTTTTTAGTGGCATATGGTAGTAGTATAGTGCAAATTTATCAGGATTCTCTTTTACATCTTTGTAAATAGATGGAACATACTTTATACAAAATGGACATTGTGGGTCAGAAAATACAACTATTTTATTTTTTGCATCTTTTTTACCTGCTATCAAGTGTGAATCTTGATAATATTTATCCCCAATTTCTGGTCTTATATCTCTACCTAACATTTTATGTTTTTTATAATCATATAAACCTGAACTAGAACCAGCTACTACTAAAGAGTCTTTCTCATTTACAAGTAGTGTCTCAGGATAGTTATCACTTTTACCTCTAATATTTAACTTCATTAAAATCATATATGCTTTCCAGTTAGGTCTATCTTTTATATCTTTTTCACCTAAAACCTCTACACCTTCTACTTTAATTTGAGGATTTCTAATTAAATCTTTTTTTACATAATTTTCTACATTAAACTCAGCGTTTAATGCTAGTGTTGTCGCTACTGCTAGTGTCGATAATTTCAACATCAATGACATCGTCATCTCCTTTTGTTTTATTAAATTTATTTTGTTTGGTTGGTATTTTAGCAAAAAATCTTAGATAGATTGTGTAAAAAAGCAAACCTATTCCTAAAATATCACTAAAAATACCGGGTATAATTAAAAGTATAGCACCTAAAACATAAGATATAGCCGCATTTTGTGCGCTTATAGGATTAAATTTCTCAAATCCTATCTTTTGAAAGCTATCCATTATCGCATATGGAGAGTTTTTAAGAAGTATTGCACCAACAACAGATGTGCCTATAACCCAAACAGCACTCCATCCAAACCCAATAGATATACCAAACTTAATAGATATTAATAGCTCTAAAATAAAATATATTAAAATAAAAATCATCTACTTTATTAACTCCAAAACTCTATCTACTGCACTATCTAATGTAACCTCTTCTTTTTCTAGAGTTTTCCTATCAACAATTTCAACCATACCATCTGTAATCTTTTTGCCAACAATTACAGCGTATGGAATGCCGATTAATTCAAAATCTTTCATTTTAAATCCAAACCTCTCTTTTCGGTCATCTAAAAGAGTATCAATACCTTTACTTTTAAGGTTATTATATAGTTCATCTGCAATTTTTAGCTCATCCTCTTTTTTAATATTGGATACAATTATCTCTAAATCAAATGGTGCTGTAGCTTTTGTCCAGATGCACCCCTTATCGTCATGATGTTGCTCTATAATAGCTGCTAGAAGTCTCGATACACCAATACCATAAGTTCCCATAACAAAAGGTCTGCTTTTTCCATTTTCATCTAAAAATTCTGCCTTTAAAGGTTCGCTATATCTTGTTCCAAGTTGAAATATATGCCCTATCTCTATGCCTTTAGTATAGTATAGCTCATTTTGACAATTAGGACACTTATCGCCCTCTTGAACTTTAATTAAATCTCTATAAAAATCTCCATAATCTGGAAGTTGAAAGCCAATAGTGTGATAATCTTTTTCGTTTGAGCCAATTATTAATTTATCTGCACCTTTTAATTCACTATCAACTACTGCTAATATATCTTTTGGCAACCCCTCTAGACCTATAAATCCAGGTATTAAACCTAAATCAATCAACTCATCTTCGCTAACATCAATCAATTCATTAGCATTTACTGCATTTGTTGCTTTTGTCTCTTCTAGCTCGTCACATCCTCTAATAAAAAAGAGAACAACCTTCTCTATATTATTATCATAAAGAGCTTTTTTAGCAACAGCTTTTACTGTATAATATTTATCAATATGAAAAAAGCTGGAGAGTTCATCTATTGTCTTTACATTAGGCGTGTGGAATTTTCCATAATTCATCTCAACCTCTTCACCTTCTGGATAGATTGGTTCTGTCTTTGGCACTCTTTTTGCTGCTTCTATATTTGCACCATAATCGCAACCTTTGCAGACAACAATAGTATCTTCACCACTATCGGCTAGAGCCATAAACTCTTTACTACCATTACCACCTATTGCTCCACTGTCAGCCTCTACAACCCTAAAGTCTAAGCCTAATCTAGTAAAAATATTGCTATATGTTTTTTCCATCTTATTGAAGCCATTTTCTATCATGTCAGCTTCATCTTTATGAAAGCTATATCCATCTTTCATCAAAAATTCTCTACCACGCATAAGTCCAAATCTAGGTCTTATCTCATCTCTAAATTTATACTTTATTTGATATAGATTAATTGGTAGTTGTTTATAGCTTTTAACATATTGTCTGACCATATTTACCATCATCTCTTCATGTGTTGGTCCTAATACAAACTCTGCATCTTTTCTATCTTTAAATCTTAATAGCTCTTTTCCATACTTTTCAAATCTGCCACTCTCTTTCCATAATTCGCTAGGAGTTACAAAAGCTAAATCTACCTCTTGCGCCGATGCTTTGTCGAGTTCATCTTTTACTATAGCTCTGATTTTATCCAATACCTTTTTACCCAGTGGTAAAAAGTTATATAACCCTGCTCCAATTCCTTGAATAAAGCCCCCTCTAACCAAATAGATATGACTTGGCAAAGTTGCATCGCTTGGTGCCTCTTTTGATGTATATATAAAAGCTTCAGAAAAACGCATAATACCCCTTTATTTATATTTTTTTGGATCTATTGAATTTGTATCTATTTCAAATATTTCCGAGAGTGATTCAATAACCTCAATTCCCTCATTTTCTTTTGATATTTTACGCATATTTTTGGTTGGTTTATGTAGAAATTTATCAAACATTTGCCTACCCATATATTCTAAATTATCCCTATACTCTTTTGGCAGATAGCCTTTGGCAATAACTCTATCTACCTCTTCTTTAACAATAGCATCTATATTTAATCTCATCTGTTTAATTACAGGCTCAACAGATAGAGCTTGAAGCCATTTTAAAAATTCGTTTTTATATCTTTTAACTATTTCAGATGCCACTAAAGCTTGTTCTTTTCTCATGGCATGGTTATTTTTAGATATAGCCTGAAGGTCATCTATATAGTATATTGTTATGTTTGTTTTTTTTATTGCTTTATCAATATCTCTTGGTATTGCCATATCAAACCACAATCTATCTATATTTTTATCTTCAACCATCTCATCAATAATAATTGGCTCTTTTGAAGAGGTTGCTGTAAATAGAAGTCTATATTTATTAATATAAATATGTATCTTTTCCATCTCTCCTACTTTTACATTCTCTCCTAACTCTTTTGCCAACTTTTCTGCATTATCTTTATTTCTTGAAATCAATAGAACATCAGCTCCAGCACGCAGAAGATGTTTGGCTGCTAATTTTCCCATCTCTCCTGTTCCAATTACAACACCAACCATACCAGATAGTGATTTAAGCTCCTCTTCTGCTTGTGCAACTGCTACTGATGCAATAGATATTGGGTGTTCTGATATTTGCGTTGTGTTTCTAATTTCTGCGGCACATTTAATAGCATAACTTAATACTCTATTTAACTCTTTACCAGCTGTTTTATTGTTAAAAGATAGCCTAAAAGCCTCTTTTACTTGCCCTGTAATTTGAGCCTCTCCTACAACCATAGAGTCAAGTGAAGATACAACATTAAATATATGTTCTATTGCTTCATCCTCTTCATACCTTAGAGCACTCTTTTCAAGCATATAAAAGTTAATAGATTTACTCTTGCTAAGTATTCCTAAAATTGTATGATATGTAGCAAAGTTATCCCGACTTGCAACTACTATTTCTACTCTATTACAAGTATTTACTACAAATGCTTCTGTAATAAAATCAAATTCGGTTAATTTATTTAAAAAATCTTTTATCTCATTTTCATCTTTAAATGCAATAGATTCCCTTTGCTCTAATGAGCACTGCTTATAGTTAAAACTAACCACCATATAATACACTAAAAGCTCCTATCTACCATCTTTAAAGCAATAGACTCCAAGCCTTTTTCATTAGCTTTTTTCATTAATTCAATTGCTTCATAAACCAACTCCAAAGCCTCTTTTTTTGCTTTTTCTATTATTTTATACTCTTTAAATTTAGAAAGAATCCAATCTTGTTCATCTTTAGATAGGTTTTTTTTATGCAACTGCTTTAATTTACTCTTTTCATCACTGCTTAATTTTTCATAAAGATATATATAAGGCAAGGTTGTTTTACCCTCTCTAAAGTCATTGAGTGCTGGTTTTCCAAGTGTTTTTTCATCTGATATAATATCTAATATATCATCAATCATTTGAAATGCAATACCTAGGTTTTTTCCATACTTTTTATATATGTATCTATCTTTTTTTGCAATAATTGCAGCTGCTTCACTTGCTGCTTCTATTAGTGATGCAGTTTTTTGGTAAATCATTGTGATATACTCATCTTTGTTGCTATTAAAACTTTCAGAGATAGCTACATCTTTTCTCTCTCCGATACTTAGCTGAACTACAGCATTAGATATAACTTTTGCTACAAATATATCTATATCTAAAAGCTCATAAAATGCCTTTGAGTATAGTATATCACCAATCATAATTGCACTTTTATTGCCAAATGTTGCATTTATCGAAGCAACTCCTCTTCTTTTAAGAGCATCATCTATAACATCATCATGTAGCAAACTTGCAGCATGTATCATCTCTACAATTGCTGCACTCTTAATAACATTTAAGCTATCTCCTGCAATCTCAATCATTAATCTAGCTCTAAGTCTCTTTCCAGCAGGAATTTTAGAGACAAGAAAGAAGATATCCTTCTCGTTTAAATCTAAAATATATTGCTCTATTTTTCTCTCAACAGCTTCTATCATTATATTCCTATTCGCATTGAGTTACAATATTACCAACAGTCTCAATATAGAGAGAATCTACTCTGTTTCTATATTCGCTAGGCTCAGCAACTTCAAAACTTTTTAACTCTCTCTCATATTGTTCTTCTAAATTATTCTCTTCTATTAATTTCTCTGCTAGAGCTAATCTTGCAAAAACTTTCTCTATCTCATTAGATACAATATTTTGGTTTGCCGTTTTTATTATCGACATAAAGTTATCTTGAGGTGTTGTATTCATAAAATCATCATCATCAAATATATTCATATTCTATTCCTTATTTTTGTTGAATTATAGCAATAAAGAGTTAAAAGTTAGTAATCTAAACCATCTGTTGCATTAGCAACTGTAAGAGCAAAGTGTATATTTACCCCACTCTCGTTTAAAACTCTTATCGCTTCTTCTAGTGTTGTTCCAGTTGTTACGACATCATCTATCAAGATAACATCTATATTTTTTGGTCCAGTGTATTTAAAATCTCTTGGATTGTTTAATCTATACTCTAAACTTTTACCTGCATATTGTATGCTGTTTTTTGCTTTTAATACATTATGTATCGCTTTGGCTCCACTATTTTTAGAACCATAATGAACCAAAGAGGAGATGTTGGAGTATCCTCTTTTTACATTTTCATCTACCCCTATTATATAGATATCTTTATCTCCCTCATAAGAGTCGATATATGACTTAATAAATGGATTAAAATATTTTTTTGCAATATATTTATAAAACCTATATCCATTTAAAAAGTATTTTGTTTTTACTAATTCAGAGATTAAATAGTAATCAAAAAAACTAATCACCTCTAAATTGGCAACTTCTTTCTCTAGCATCTCGGGTTTTAGATAGATTGCCTCACATTTGCTACAAATTGGTTTAATACATATTCTAGTGCAACTCATACATCTCATATTTTATCTTTGTTTAATAATATTTTGCTATATTTTGCCAAAATAAACAATAAAGGTAGTTTAAAATGATGCCATTTTCTGATGAAGATTTGTATATTGCCGCAAGTAACTACTTGCCAACACTAGAAGAGTATGTAAAATCACACCAAGGAACGATGAAACCTCTTGGAGTAAAAGATGGAGTTGTATATATTGAACTAGGTGGCGCGTGTAATGGATGTTCAATGAGCACAATGACAACAAAAATGTTGGTTGAAAAAAAGTTAAGAGAGTTAATTCATCCAGAAGTTGTAGTTGAGAGTATATTCCCAGGACAAGAGGATACTTTGCCTGAAGGTATGTATAAAGAGTAGTTAAAATTAATTTGATGCAGTGGTAAAATACCACTTTTTGGTTTTTACTTTTCCATTTAAATTTGCTTTTAATACAACTTTATATCTAGAGTCTCTTTTTAACTTATTTAGAGGAACCAAAACATATGTTCCTCTTCTTATTTTATTATTAATATCATTATTTGATGATACCATCTTAGCAGGAACCTCTATACCATTTTTATACAATTTAAATGAAACTAATTGAATATTTCTATAATATGCACTATTAAATGTAGCTGTTATTGGATGACCAAAAGATTCATATAGAAATTTTGGTGTCTCTTCTACGCCTTCTAGTGGAACACTATTTTGATTTGAATATGGATATACAATTATATCTTTAGAAGCTCTCTTTAATCTATTTATCTCTTTGTTAAACAAATTAGCAGGAATTATATCACTACTATTAGGGCAGACCCTATCTATAATTGATGGTGCATTTTTATAGTGTTTGTTACATAAAGTAGCAATTTTACTATTTGACATATCATAAACAAAAATAGAGCCACTTCTAGCATATCCAATTTTATCTATTTGGTTATATAAAAAAGCTAATCTATGATAAACAGTCGCCATCAATTTATCTATAGACTCTTTATAACTTCTCTCTGCAAAGGTGATATTTTCTACTACTACTTTTGTTTTATAACCAGCTTTTACAATCCTGTTCCAAGGTGTAGAGGCAAAATAGTATATAGAGCCCTGATTTTCATAATGGCTATACTCTTTAGTTTTATTAACATAAATTGAGTGTTTTTTTGCTGCCAAAGAGAGTTTATTATCTAAAGAGAGAGGAGTTAATCCACAATTGGCTCTAATCGAATTTATATAGTTAATTGGATTAGAAATTAACAAAATAGAGAACGAAAAATTAATAAATAACACTTTTTTAAACATAGATACTACTTTTTAGAAATTTTTACAAGTAAAATTTATTACTATAATGGTAGAATTGTTACAAAAAAATAATTAAAGTAGGTTTATATGCAAAAAATAGTCAAATTAACACTTATAGGAGTAGTATCTATAATTTATCTTTCGGGTTGTAGCAGAGGCAGACCAGCTGTTGCTCCACAAGGTTGTCAAAAAGGGATGTTTTGCTATGAGAATATAAACTTTGGTCCAAGTAGAGGTTCAGCTTTCGAAAAGGGTGTCAAAGATGGCTGTAAAACTGCAAATGGAAGCTTTAGAAAAGATTACTATCTATCAAGTAGCAATAAAAACTATTATGATGGCTGGATTTTAGGTAGAAGCAAATGTAAACAAACTTTACCAAATGAAGGAACTCGCTTAGCCGAGCAAAAGAGCCGCCAAAGAGCAGAGTATCAAATAAGACAATTAAAGATGCAAAAAGAGCAGCAACCAGAAACTGAGAGTATTGTAGATAGCCTACTTGATAACTCTGATACTGAAGAGGTAGAGTATTAACCTACCTAACTATCTACCAAATTTTTAACTTCTAAAATATTTCCTACTGATGCAAAACAGCTTTTACTGTTACAAATTTGAATATCTTCGTCATTTGTTGGCTTTAAGAGTGTGAATGGGTAGTTGAACTCTATCTTTTTTATCTTGTTTAAATTCTCTATATTAGATTTTATAATTTTATCATCTTTTAAATATCTAATTGCTTCATTTGCCAATTTCGGTCTAGATATTGGCTGTCTCATTAAGTTATATGATTGAACTTGAAGTGTAGAGAATGCAAATTTTTCATAAACTATTTCACTTAATGAGCGAATTGTTAGCAGGTTTTCTACCATTATAGAGAGTGAAGAGGGGTAAGAGCTATCAAAATCATTAACAAAATTTTTATACTCTAAATTACCAATTTTCCATCTTCCCTCTTTGTAAAATAGTCTGACTGCCTCATTTGTTATTGCAGTTGCTTCTATAAGATAACTCTCATCTAGTGTTGCATTAAAGGCTGCTAGTAGTGCTTCGATATAGTAAGCGTAATCTTCTAAAAAACCCTCAATTTTTGGTTTGTTTTTTGGCATAGAGCTATGGTGTAACTTTACTCCTTCTCTCATTTTATCTGTTAATGCTTTAAGGTATTTAATTGCTATCTCTTCATACTTATTCTCAATAGATGCCAACTCAAATAGTGCTGTTATCATCATTGAATTCCAAGATGTAATTACCTTTTTATCTATAAATGGATACTCTCTACCTTCTCTTATATTTTTTAATATAGAAATAGCTTTGATTGCTTCGCTTTTATTCATAAGAGATAAATCTCTATATCTAGCAATAGATTTGCCATCAAAATTTCCATTTTTTGTAATAGATAAATCATAAATAATAGAGTTACCTAAACCCTCTTTTTCAAACCTCTCTTTTACTTCATTATAACCATATATAAAATATTCTCCCTCAATTCCATTAGTATCAGCATCTGATGCACTAAAGAAAAGATTATTGCTACTCATTTTTTCTATCATAAAATTGGCAATTTCTATAGCAATATCTTTATATCTTTGAATTTTAAAAGCCTTATAAGCCTTTATATAGACTTTTAAGAGTTGTGCATTATCATATGTCATCTTTTCAAAATGAGGTATTAAGAATATATCATCTGTTGAGTATCTATAAAAACCACCCTCTACAATATCATACATACCACCCATCATCATACTATCTAGTGTATGTGTAATTATATCTTTTAAATCACTATCATTAGTTAATTTATATAGATTAATAGCCAACTCTAGCGTAGATGCTTGTGGAAATTTAGGAGCAGTGCCAAAACCTCCATTTATCTTATCATAAACTTGTTTTATTTGAAATATTGCTGTATCTATTAGACGCTCATCAATTTTGGTAGCCTCTATTCTACTTTTTGGTTCCATTGCATTCAATACCTCTTGACCTTTCTCTTCGAGAGTTTTACTATCTTTTTTCCAGCTATCTGATATTATCTTTAATAACTCTTTCATACCCATTCTTCCATAGTTTGGAATAGGAGGTATATATGTAGCACTGTAAAAAGGGGTCTTTTGTGGTGTCATAAATATAGACAGAGGCCAACCACCAGCTTTATTATTCATCTTTTGGTAAACCTCTTGAAAGTGTTTATCTATATCTGGTCGCTCCTCTTTATCTACTTTTATTGAGATAAAGTTCTCATTTAAAATTTTAGCAATCTCATCATTTTCAAAAGATTCCCGCTCCATTACATGGCACCAGTGACAACTGCTATAGCCTATACTTAAAAATATTGGTCTATTTTCAGATTTTGCTCTCTCAAAAGCCTCTTCGCTCCAAGGATACCAATCTACAGGGTTATTTGCATGTTGAAGCAGATATGGAGACTCTTCATCTATTAACTTATTGGACATTTTTTAACCTTTTTTATAATTTATTAGCAAATTTTGCTAAAATACACATTTAGATAAATAGTAATTGGTTATACTATCAAATAACTTAAAATAAAAGGATATTAGTGAAAAAAACAATATTAATATTAGCTATATTTATTGCAACTTTAATTAATGCAGAAGGTTTTGGCTCTTTTAAAATGTCTAAACAGAGTAAATTTTTAAAACCATCAGAGGCATTTAAAGTAGAGGCACAAGAGGTAAAGGATGGGGTTAAATTAGATATTAATTTAGCAGATAAAATACATATTTTTAAAAATAAATTAACAACAAATATTACAAAACCAATTAAAAAAGAGGTAAAACTAGAGTTACCAAAGGGTAAAATATCTTCAGGAGAAGAGATTTATGAGGGTAATATATCTATTACTATTCCAAAGAGTAAAATTGGTGTTAATGGGGCGTATGAGCTAGAAGTAGGACTTCAAGGTTGCTCAGATGATGGTATTTGCTACTCTCCTCAATTTTATACTTTTAAATTAAATGGGGCAAAAGGTAATTCAAGCACAAAAGAAGATAAAAAAGTGGATAAAACATTTTCTACTAATAAGTCAAAAACGCAAGAGTCGCTTTTTAGTAAAATATCTCGTTTGGCAAAAGAGGGAAATAGCAAAGAGATAGCAAAAGCACTAGAGAAAGAGGGATTGATTTTTATTTTACTTCTATTTTTTATTGTAGGATTACTGTTGGCGTTAACTCCTTGTATTTTGCCTATGATACCAATACTTAGTTCAATACTGCTACAACAGGCGAATAAGCAAGAAGGTGGAATAAGTAGAAGAACATCATTTACAATATCTTTGGTATATGTTGTAGCAATGGCAGCTAGTTATGCAGTAATAGGTATAGTTGCTGGTCTTTTACACTTTGATTTACAAGCAAACCTAAACAACCCTTGGGTAATTATACCAGTTGCACTAATTTTTGTAGCCTTGGCACTATCTCTGTTTGGTTATTTTGAAATTGCTTTACCACAATCTTTGCAAACTAAACTAACAGGTATTAGCAATAGTGCTCAAGGTAAAGGTTTGGTTGGAACAGCTATAATGGGTGCAATATCTGCCTTAATTGTAGGAGCATGCACTGCACCAGTAATTAGTGGGGCTATACTGTTTATATCTATGACAGGAAATGCAACGCTAGGTGGCTTGGCTCTGTTTGTAATGGGAATAGGCGCAGGAGTTCCACTACTTCTTGTTGGATTAGGTGCAAAAAATCTAGTTCCAAAACCAGGAGGCTGGATGGAGAGCGTATCTAAATTCTTTGGCTTTATTATGTTAATTATGGCTCTGTATGTTGCAAGAGGAGTATTAAGCCCTACCCTATTTATATTCCTATTTAGCTTTTTATTGATAGGTGCGGCAATAATGTTTGGTCTGTTTGATGGCAAAGAGGCAAAAGGGTTTGGTGGTATATTTAAAACTATGTTATATATTATTTTGATATATGGAACAATACTATTTATAGGTGCATTAAGTGGCTCCAAATCTATTATTAATCCTTTAGAAAAATTTACGAGTGGTAATGTTTTGGTAGATAGTGTTGCAAAAGAGGAGGTTGCTAAAAGTTACACACTCGATGGGTTATTAAAAGAGATAAAAGATGCAAAAAAACCTGTAGTTGTAGATATAGGCAAAGATAATTGTGCTGCTTGCACAGAGTTGGCAACAATAACATTTCCAAATAAAGATGTAAAAAATGAGTTAAAAAGATTTAAATTAATAAAATTGGATATTACAAAATATACAAAAGATGATCAAGATATTATGAAACACTTTAATATTTTTGGTGCTCCAAATATATTAATTTTTGATAGCAATGCTAAAGCACATGAAGATAAATTTCAACAAGGTTTCATAGAACCAAAAAGATTTGTAGATATTTTGAAAAAGGTTAAATAAATTAAGCTAAATTTGTTAATATTGCGCAAAAAAGTAAGGATAAATTATAATGAGTAAAAATATAGATATAAATTCAGATGAATTTCAAGCAGAGTTAGAGAAGACTTGGAAGTTTGTAGATAAAGTCAATAATCAATTTGGTTTTGTTCAAAACCCTGACGAAGAGGTAAATGAGGGTGTAGCAATGGGACTTGCAAGAAACCGTTTAATATATGGCAAAAGATACTGCCCATGCTTTATTGTTCAAGGTGAAACACCAGAAGAGAGAAAAAAAGCAGATAATAGAGTTTGCCCTTGTAAACCGGCTTTAGAAAAAGAGATACCAGAAGATGGTGTTTGCCACTGTGGAATATTTTGCACCCCAGAGTATGCAGATAAGAAAAAACTTGAAAATAGTGCCGAAGAGACATCTCATTTACACTCAAGAGGCTTAACCAAAGAGGAAGCAGAGCTTTTAGTTAATAAAGAGCAACTAGATGGAGATGAAATAGAAGCTCTACTAGAGGCAAGAGAATTAGGAATGGTAGATTTTAAATTAATTGATGTAAGAGAGCCAATGGAGTGGCAAATGGGGCATATTAAAGGTGCAGATGAGCTACTACCTACAACTAAATTTTACGATTGGTTGCCAGAGATGCTAAAGAGAAAAGATGAAAATATTATTCTATATTGCCATACAGGAAGTAGAAGCTATCAAGTTCAACAGATACTAAAAAGAGAGGGGCAAAATGTTGGTAACTTTGCTTACGGAATTATAAGCTACTCTGGAGAGATTGTTAGAGATTAATTTTAAAACCTAATTTCGATGGAGTATCATAGCTACAGAAGCCAAAGAATGCATTAGATTTTTTAAATCAAATTCGCAGGACTACCCATAGGTAATTCAAAAATTTTATTTAAGAAAGATTTTGTATTATTT